>JAHBWO010000240.1 GCA_019636945.1 Nitrospira sp.
CCATCCAAATTGATTCCACAGAGCAGGGTATTGCGATCAGCCATGTGTCGGTGAGGATCCAAGACGATCAACGAAAGTTAGCTCGGCAACTGCAGATTTATCGAGCTCACCTTTTCCCTGTACGATCAACCGTTGATATTGAGCAAGGGTTGCTTCTGCCACGGGGAGCGAAAGGCCGAGATTCTTAGCCAAGTTGAGGGCGATGGCGGAGTCCTTTGCGGCATGGGCAGCAGAAAAGTAACAGTCGTGCGCACGTTGTTGCATGTCTTCTCCGTCGGTTTCCAAGACTCGTGACGCGGCACCTGTTTGACTAAACACGTCGCGCAGGAGGGTGAGGTCGATTCCAAGCGCCGCTCCGAGCCCAAGTCCTTCCGCCAATGCAGCGGTATTGCTGTTCATCACCATATTCACCAGGGCCTTGATCTTTGCCGCTTCACCGGCTGGACCGATGTAGCGGACTGTCGTTGCGAGCTTGCCAAGGATGCTCTCTGCACGAGCAAAAGCCTCGCGCTTGCCTCCGCACATGAGGTATAGGGTGCCTTTCCTAGCCTGAGTGATACTTCCTGCCATGCAGGCTTCAAGGCAGAGTCCCCCTCGCTCCGTGACCAAACCATCAATATCTTGATGGGTCCTGGGAGAGAGGGTGGCGCAATTGACAAAGAGACGACCTCGAGCGTTGCCGAAGAGACTGGTTTGGTCGGTTGCAGAGAAGATCGCATGCATCGCCGTATCATCTGACACCACTGTGATGATGACGGATGAGCGGTCTGCAACCTCAGCCGGTGTCTGTGCCGGGTAGACACGAAGTTCATTCGCCAGGTCAACGGCGGCTGCGGAATGGAGATCGTAGACCGATGTCAGATGAAAGCCGCGTTCATGGAGACAACGGGCCATATTGGCACCCATCCGGCCGATCCCGACGAAGCCAATATGCTCAGTTGGTTCAGTCATACGAGGTAATCCTGGCATGATCGATGGTCGTCATTGCTAGAGCTGACGGGTTTCTGTGGATTGTGGTTGTTGCAGTTTATTCCATTTGAGGTTGGTTTTTCCGTCCGTGGTGGTAAATCCATGATCGTTGAAGGCGATCACGCTCACACGTTGTTGCTTTTTCTGTGCCGGGTGCAGTTGAGGAAGTCCGTCCTTCGATTGAACGGTTCCTTTGAGACTGTCCACGATTAATAAATCTGTCGCTGCCGATGGCTGGATGGCCCACACAAAGGTGGCAGGACCGCCGGCATAGGTGCCGGAGCCTTCCCATTGCCCGATGAGGTCAGGGTCAACGGTCCTGAGTTGGAAGACAGGCACACTCGTCGCTTCCCGCCGGAGGTTCCAGAGTTCAGCCGGAATGCGTGCAGGGTTCTGATCGGTTACGAGCCGCTTCCAATTCGCCTGAACACTTCCGGTCGTGGCAAATGCATTCGGTGCGGTGATTCGATAGGTTCCTTTCCATCCGAGACCTTTGAATGTGTTCGCTCGTTCGAGGGACCACAAGCCGGATTCGGCATTCAAGATACCATCAAATTCCATCATCGACGAGAGCGACCATTCCAAGTTCGGTTTGATGACCAGCAGGAGGTCATGCTGTGTCGTGCCACGTGAGACGCGAGTATGCCAGCTCCCGATCAGGTTCGTTGGATCAATGGACGTGGATTTCTTGGGTCCGTCCTGAAGAGCCTCAGGAGCCGGACGTATTTGGGTGAGTGTCACGGGGGCTACGCGAGAGCCGGCCTCCTGGTGTGAATTCTGTTCCGCAGTGGGGCTGGTGACCGTAGAGGGAATGGTCGCGGTCAGTGTGGCACCATACCGCTCGGCAACCGCCCGACTCAACCGGGTGACGGCGTCAGCGAGGTGCTTCTGTTTTGTCGAGGCGACGATCACGGTGATCAGCTCATCCTCGTGCAGAAATGTCAGGCGGGAGAGAGAGGCTGAATCGATTCTGACCGCTCCCTCACCAAGGCCTGGGATCAGCCGACTGTCACGCCGAAGTCGCTCCTTGTTGAACCAAGCCCGCCGGTCCTGACCGGAGCTCTCATGGAGTTGAACGGTGACAGTATTGCCATCACTCCGATGGGCCTTGAAGAGGCATGTTTTGGGTTCAGACGGTGTACCTTCTTCTACTGGCTCCCCAAGCGCCTGTTGAGCCTCTTCGACAGTGACCAGTGCGCAGGGGTCGGTGGTCGAGCCGAACAGACTCCCGACCTTTCCACAGGAGAGTAGAACGAGGGGAAGGAGAAGCCACGTATAGGATCGTATGGAGCGGAGCATTACACTCTGAACTCGGTCATGATTTGGTGGGGAATTGTACCGCGAACCGGATCACAAGTGCCAGGGGGGTACACTGGGAGTGTGGGACGCCTCCCTGTGCGTCCTACGTAGGGCCCGGTCATGCGAGCGCGTGAAAACCGTTGGAGCTTAATCGGCCAAGAATGTGAGTGCCGCTCCGTTGATACAGTATCGGAGGCCTGTGGGTTTGGGGCCATCCTTAAAAACATGTCCCTGGTGGCCTTCGCATCGGGCACAGTGGACCTCTGTCCGAGGGATAAAGAGTGCAAAGTCTGTTCGAGTTTCTACGACTCGAGGATCGATCGGTTGCCAAAAACTCGGCCAGCCGGTCCCGCTATCGAACTTATGCGTAGACGAAAACAGTGGGAGGTCGCACCCTGCGCAGTAGTACGTGCCGGCCTGGTGATTCTCGTGCAGGGGGTTGACGAATGCTCGCTCCGTATCTTCATGTCGTAAGACCCGATAGGCTGTGGTGGAAAGTTGTCGCTTCCATTCCTCGTCCGTCTTGGTGACCTTTACGATGGGATCAATCTGTAGTTTAGGCGGCATTGAATATCTCCTTTGTATGCTGTGCTCACTGCTTTAGAGTCGAGTGGGACGTCGTTGTCTTACATCAGACGTATCGAAGCCCCGCAGGTGTGGAACAATGCTCGAAAATGGTACGAGGCACAGGCCTGGAATGCAAGTGCCCAACATGCGGTGTAGAAGAAATGAGATCAACGACTTGGAGTAAGGGCGACCAACCAACTGGGTTGTTACTGATAGGCAGGACTCCTGCGAAGCAACTTCCACATGGTGCTGACGGATGGATGAGGCTCCGTGAACTCAGGTTCACTGAGATTGATGTGGATGGTGTAAAGGCGGCTGCTTACGTTCGAGATTTGGGATACAGGATACCAACATTCATATCGCTGTTCCCAGCAGTCGCGATAGGCCAATCGCAAGTAACACCGGCTCAACAGCTTCGTGCGGATCGGCGCGTTCGGGCCGAGGACGATCGGGACAGAGTGTGTCTGATAGCGAGGGCCTTGGGGGTGGAAGGCTTTGACGGAAAAAGTACCATCCCATCCACTGAGCTGAAGGAGGAAGTCGTAGGCTACTCCTGGTCCCGTATTTTCTAACTCCGGCGTGAAGGTAATCGTGTCTTCGGCTTTCAAGGTTGACAAGTTGGTGATGCGAACGGCAGGGACATGCAGGTGATACCGCTCTTTAGTTGTCCGACTGATTCGACGGAGCCACGTGACACCCGTACCGATGATGACAATGAGGACGAGAAACAGAGTGAGGAACATGAGAACGTCCATGGTGCTTCGGGTCTAGGTCTCTGGGATGAGGAAGGAGAAACCCTACCCGCCGGAGCGGTGCCTGTCAACAGTGGGCAAAGAGGGGGGGAGTGGGTGGTTTATTTTGCCCGAAGCGAGGTCGCCTTGATGAGATCGGCGACAGGGAAGCCGAGCCGTTGAGCGTTGGCCACGAGCTGTTGATAGATGGCGTCATCGAGTTGTGGTGTGCGCGAC
>JAHBWO010000241.1 GCA_019636945.1 Nitrospira sp.
CCGATGACTTGATCGAGTTTGGAGCCGACGAGCGCTTTGCCGCGCAGCTTCCGATGGAACGTGATTGCGAAGCGATGGGCTTCATCGCGGATGCGTTGGAGCAGGTGGGTGGAGGGAGATTGCGGCTTGAGCGCGATGGGATTTTTCCTCCCAGCCAGAAACACACGCTCTTCCTTATCGCCACGGGCCTTGGCCAATCCGAGGATCGGTACGCCCTGTTGCCCAACTGCTTTGAGTCCCTCGAGCGCCGCCGCCAGCTGACCCAATCCGCCGTCGATGAGAATCAGATCGGGTTGGGCCAGGTTTTCCATCGTTCGACCAGGCTCACCATCGGCTCCGCCGTAGCGACGTGTGACCACTTCCTTCATGCTGGCAAAGTCGTTGGCGCCCACGACGGTTTGGATCTTGAACCGCCGATAGTCGGCATTCTTCATCCGCCCGTCTTCCCAGACGACCATCGATGCGACCGATTGGTTCCCCATCGTATTGGAGATGTCGAATCCTTCAATGCGACGTGGGGGCTGATCCAGCCGCAGCATCCGCTTCAGTTCCTCACCGGCTTGCCGGTCACGCTCTTCGTCACGTAAATGATTAGCCACTGCCGAAGCCGCATTCTCCTCGGCCAAGAGGACAAGTTGATGTTTGGTGCCTCGCTCCGGCGAGCAGACACGAACTGATTCGCCTCGCTTCTCGGATAGCCATTGCTGAATCAGTACCGCGTCTTCGAGGTCGGTCGGGATGAGCAGCTCTCTCGGGGGTTGCCCATCCTTGTTATAGAATTGTTCAATGGCTGAGCGGACGAGCTCCTCGTCCGACGCATCAGCCGACTGAGGCCAGAAGAAATCTTTCCGACCGATGAGCAGGCCGCCGCGCACGAACAGAATTTGGAGATCGACGGCTGAGCCTTGCCTGGAGAGGCCGATCACATCTTGATCAGCGGATGAGGTTTGCGTGATCCGTTGCTTTTCCAGCATCCGTTCGATCTTAAAAAGGCGATCCCGTAACCGTGCGGCTTCCTCGAATTCCTCTCGGTCCGCTGCGGCTTCCATGCGTGCCCGAAGATCGTCCAGCAACTCGTGGTCTCGGCCTTCCAAAAACTGACGGACTTGTTTGACGATCTGATGATACTCGGTTTTCGACTGATTCCCTGTGCAAGGCGCCATGCATCGTTTGATTTCAAACTCGATACAGGCGCGGTCGGCGGTGCCATCGATGTCGATCGTGCAGGTGGCAAGCGGAAAGACGTGCTTGATGACTTTCAACGTCTCTCGCAGGGCGTTCGCCGGAGTATAGGGTCCATAGTAGAGGGCTCCGTCTTTTTGCACGCGGCGCACGATCGACAGTCGAGGAAAGTCATCTTTGATCGGCAGCCGCACATAGGGATACTGTTTGTCGTCCCGCAACACGACGTTAAAGCGAGGCTTGTGGCGCTTGACCAGGTTGCTTTCGAGAATCAGCGCTTCGAGCTCTGATCGAGTCACCATCGTTTCCAGATCCGCCACTTGACTGACGAGCAGACTGGTCTTGGGGCTATGGTCGGCACTCTTCTGGAAATACGATCGGACCCGGTCGGCGAGTACTGCGGCTTTCCCGATATAAATGATGTCCCGTTGTTCGTTCTTGAACAGGTAGACGCCGGGTTGATCGGGGAGATGCGCGAGTTTGGATTGGAGGGCGGTAGCGGGATGCATGGTCAATGGTATATGGTCGATGGAGAATGGTCGATCAGTCAAGAGGAGTCTGAGGGACGCCCGGCCTTGGCTTTTCCACGTTCACGGATCTTGCGTTCATTGCTCGCAATGAGACTTGCCAGTTGCGTAAGAGCGCTGTCGTAACCTTTGGAGAGTGCCAATCCTTTCTCATCAGACATTTGCTTGATAGCCATTGCGTAGCGCACATGCGTCATCGTTTCTTGTCCCTCACGACGGCACCGATACAAAGCCTGAAGGTATTCCGTGCTGTATTGGGAGTAAAACCCTTCGGTCATATTCGCATAGACCGACTCAGATGAACGCAACATCTGACTGCGAAGCCAGTTGAAGTCAGGTGCAAAGGTACGCGAGTTCTTCTCAATGCTCAAGGCCAAAGCCATGCAGGCTTGAAAAACAGGCATCTCTTCGACCCGTTCTATTTTCCTCTTTTCCATTTTTCGCGATCAGCCATTACCCAATATCCGTGAGCCATTCAGACATCGACCCTTAACCATCAACCATTTCCCATGGATCTCGTTCATCGCAGCGTTCTCACGAATGACGGGCTCAACGTTCCTCGAGCCACTTCCGCCACTGGACCCTTCATGGTGAGGCTAAAGTCAGCAGCCACTTCGATATTCAACGTGCCTCCCGGCATCTTCACTGTCACAGGGCTCTTTACCAGTCCGAGACGTACCGCTACGCTCGCTGCCGCGCAGGATGATGAACCGGAGGCCTGTGTCTCCCCGGCTCCACGTTCCCAAATCAGAATGAAGATTTCTCTTGGTCCGGTTGGAACGGCCAGTTGCACGTTCGTTCGTTTTGGAAACAGCGTGTGGTTTTCAAGGGCCGGCCCAAGTGTCAAGAGCTCTTCGCGCGACCAGGATCCTCCTGCCGGCTTGAAGACAACGCAATGGGGGTTTCCGACGCTCACGCCGGTAAAAGTCAGTGAAGTTCCACCTGCTTCAATCGGTTGTTGAATCAATTCGGGCACGTCCAATGAGCAGGGGAGCGCATCAGGCTTGAAGGTGGCGGTTCCCATCTCAACGGTTGCAGCTGCCGCATCGCCATGTCGGTCTACGTGCAATGCAATTGTCACTTTCCCACCTTTCGTATCGACCGTGAAGTGTTTCTTCTTGGTCCTCCCGGTCGCATGGAGGTAGCGGGCGAAAATACGCAGTCCATTCCCTGACTTTTCTGCTTCGCTGCCGTCCGGATTAAAAATGCGCAGCCCAAAGTCTGCCTTTTTTGAGGGAACCAGAGCCAGGATCCCGTCGCTGCCCAGTCCCCAATTGCGGTCACAGACCGCTTTGATGTTCTTAGGCGAGAGCTTGAAGGTTAGTTCCTTGGGGTCCATCACAATATAATCGTTGCCCAGCCCGTGTCCGCGGAAAAACCCGTTTTTCATTCTTCTCCTCCGTATCTCGTTGTTCGTCTTTTCGATCCTGAGTTCCATGTTTCATGTTCAAAGTTTCACGTTGGGCAGAACCCAAAAACTTCACAGCTGAAACCGTTGGCCGACGAGCTTCACGAGTGTCAAACGATCCGTACACTGGCTGGGCGTTCGATCAATTCGATCTCATACCCGTCTGGTGCGTCGATGAAGATGAATCGGCTGCCGGAGGATGTTTTCGTGGGGCCATCGGTAATCTTGACCCCCATGGCATTGAGCGAGGCGATGGTCTCGTCGAGATTGTCAACTTGGAAGGCCAGATGGACCAGATCTTCCTGCACCTTCACTGGCCCGCTAGGAGGAAAACTGGTGAGCTCGATCAGTTCGTCGCTGTTGGGCACCTTTAAGAAAGCAAGGTGTGATCCACGAGGAGATGTTTTCCGTTCAATGACCTCAAGACCAAGCACGGTTGTATAAAACTGGATGGTTTCATCCAGGTCGCTGACCCGCATGCGGGTATGGAGCAGCTTGGTGACTTTCATGAGAAGAGCTTATAGCAGATAGCATAT
>JAHBWO010000242.1 GCA_019636945.1 Nitrospira sp.
ACGGGTCGGCTTGGGGATGGGAATAGACCTTTCTCCGCTGATCGTCATTGCAGCGATTTGGTTTATGCAGATTGCGGTCGTCCAGTCCATAAAGGACATAGCAGTGCGGATGAACTGACGCAACCGATGGGGGATGGCATGAAGATCACACCGATCGACATTCAACAGATGGTCTTTCAGGTCAAGCTTCGTGGCTATGATCGTGAAGAGGTCAACCGCTTTCTGGAGGAGATTGCACAGACGGTTGAGTACCTGAATCGAGACAATGCCACATTACGCGAACGAATCTATTCGCTCGAACAACAGGTGACAGAACTGAAGCGGACCGAAACGACTTTATCCAATACCCTGGTTTCAGCACAGTCGCTGGCTGAGGACGTCAAACGTAGCGCCCAACGAGATGCGGAGCTCATTGTGAAAGAAGCGGAATTGAAGGCTAGTGAACTCTTTCGGCAAGCAAGGGTCGAGCTTGGAAATACCCAGCGGGATCTGTCCGTCCTGAAGAAGCAGCGCCTGCTGATGGTGGAGCGTATGCGAGCCACGCTCAGTACGTTCGAACGAATGTTGGATGTTGAAGCGAGTGAGGTCTACCAAGAGCATCACATTGTGCCGGAGGAAAAAATGGAAGGAGAGTCCAGCTCGCTGCGATGATTCGTTGAATCTCCTCGTCTAGCCGATGGTTTAGTTGTAACGCTGCGTTCGATTGGTTTACATCAAGCCTCTCCCCATGCCCGAACCTTCCACAATTCAGATTGCACTTGACCGAGCTGTTGTGAATGGAGTTTTCCCAGGAGCAGTATTGGGGGTGCGCCAGGGAGACAGACCGATCGCACGATTTTCTGCCGGACGGTTATCGATCGATCCGCCAGGAGACTCCGTTCTTATCTCCACCATCTATGATCTGGCTTCTTTAACAAAACCTCTGGCAACCGTGACGTCTCTCGTTCTGTTGATTCAGAACGGCCAGTGTCGGCTTGATGCTCATCTCGCTGAGTACCTTGAGGAATGCGCTGAGAACCCAATCGGGTCTACAACTCTTCGAGACTTATTAACTCATCAATCTGGCTTGCCTGGATGGCGAGGTTATTATGAGCGGCTCAGCCCAGATGGAACCGTTCCGTCATCAAAGGACGGGAGGAGCTCAGCGAAGCAAAAGCTGTTGAACTTAATCCGATCGGAACCCTTAGTCTATGAGCGCGGTGCTCGCAGCGTTTATAGCGATCTGGGGTTCATGTTGCTGGGGATGATCGTTGAACGGACCAGCGGGCGATCATTGAATCAGTTTTTCTCTGATCGTATTCTGCATCGGCTGGGGAAGCCATCCATTCAATTTGTCCTACCCGAGGAGCGAGATGCATTTCTTGATCGAATGCGTAAAACAAAGACCGGTGTCGCTCCGACTGAATACGATCCTTGGCGAGGCCGGGTACTATGCGGAGAGGTGCATGATCAGAATGCAGGTGCAATGGGAGGAGTGGCGGGGCACGCCGGGTTATTCGGAAATGTTGACGCGATCATGACTATCACAGGTGAGTGGCTGAAGGCGTACCATGGGCAGCCCGCGATGCTCGATGGGGATCTTGTCCGGGAGTTTACCAAGAGGCAAGCGAGAGGGGAGGCGTCCAGCTGGGCTCTAGGGTGGGATACTCCCTCAAAACCGTCATCGGCTGGATGTCGCTTCTCAGATCAGTCCTTCGGTCATCTGGGCTATACCGGAACATCAATCTGGATTGATCCAGTACAGCGTTTGGAGGTCGTGTTGATTTCCAATCGCGTTCATCCTTCTAGTCGTAATGAAGCGATTCGGGAGTTCCGCCCTGTGATCCATGACCTCGTCAGTCAGGAATTTCAAGCCTGACCTCAAGCACGGTCTGGATAATCGATCCAGGTTTCCTTCTCGGCGAGATACCGGGTGCCCTTAAAATTAGGTCGTGTTCGCAGACGTGTAAACCCAAAATCTTGGAGTTTTTCAACCAATTCTTTTACGGCAGCGATAATGGTCGAGTGCGATCGACTCTCAACGATCAACGCTTCATACATTACTTTGGTGGAGTAGCCAGCCGAGGTTCGATTCACGAGGATAGCCCGGTTAAAGTAGCGGTCACTCGGATCCACCCCTTCCACTTGATGTTTTTCGACCAATCCTTCCTTCTTGAACAGGAGCGGTAACGTGCTCATACTTCCGTGTCCCTTCGCCATCGGTTGAGATAGTAGATCACCGAGTTGATTATAGGAGGTGTCCTCCCCTCCCTGCAACTCGTTGACAAGCGCACCATCGGTTACTATGATGCCTCGCCTCGTCAAGTCAGGGGCATGTCCGAATTCCACTCCATGAATATTCCCAATAGTCTGACCATTCTTCGTATCCTCTTGGTTCCCGTATTCATCGGCTTCATGACCTATGGCTCCTATGGATTGGCCCTGTTGACGCTGCTTCTCGCCGGGCTTACGGATGCGGTTGATGGCTACCTCGCACGTAAGCTTAATCAGAGAACGCGATTGGGAACGTTGCTCGATCCGCTCGCGGACAAGCTGCTGCTGACATCGAGCTTTATTTCGCTCGCGGTGCTCCATCTCGTGCCGTCATGGCTTGTCATTCTGGTTGTGAGCCGAGATCTGATGCTCTTGCTGGGGACGGTGGTTGCCCATGTGACGAGTACGCCGATCAATGTCACTCCGACGTTCCTAGGAAAAGGAACGACGCTGTTTCAATTGAGCTATGTTCTTCTAACCATTCTGCTGACATGGCGTGGGGTTGATCGTTCGACGATTACCCCGCTTGTTATCTTAATGGTTGGGTTTACGCTTGCCTCAGGATTCCACTATCTGTATCGAGGATATCGAGATGCGAATGCAGCCCCTCCACTGACCTAATTCCCCCTGTTCACCCTCACGATTCGCCTGTGGGCCCAGGTAAATAATGTAATTGTTTTTGACAGGGTTTCGAGTCGCCAGTAGACTCCCTGTGTAGTCCCCATCATTGTTCGATAACCGGCATTGGAGCCGAAACAGGTCGAGAACCTATGGCCACATTTGCATACATCGGGCGCAGTAAGTCCGGAGTAGTGAAGAAGGGTGAGCTGGTTGCCAAGTCGAGAGATGAGGCTGCAGAGCAGTTACGCAAGCAGAACCTCGTCGTCACGAGTCTCGAAGAGAAGGCGGCCAAAGAGGGGTTCAGTTTTCAGTTGGGAAGCGGGGTGAAGGAAAAGGACCTGGTCGTGTTCACCCGACAATTCGGGACGATGATCAATGCGGGATTGCCGTTGATTCAATGCCTCGAAATCCTCTCGACACAGTCCGAGAATGCCGTGTTGAGAAAGTCGGTTGGTGAGATCAAGGGACGGGTCGAAGGTGGATCAACGTTTTCCGACGCCCTCAGCAAACATCCCAAAATCTTCGATGACCTATACGTCAATATGGTCCATGCCGGTGAGGTGGGAGGATTACTGGATACCATTCTCGGACGATTATCGAAGCATATCGAAAAGGCCATGAAGTTAAAAGGGCAGATTAAGAGCGCTATGGTCTATCCTGCCGCCATTTTGGGCATCGCCGCAATCGTGATTACCGTCTTAATGATTTGGGTCATCCCGGTGTTCGAGAAAATGTTCAAGGAAATGTCCGGCGG
>JAHBWO010000243.1 GCA_019636945.1 Nitrospira sp.
ACGTCTGGTGCGAGCCTCAGGCCAAGATATTCGGCGGTATTCAGGTTCAACGCCAACTGAGGGCGTTCGGGGTCGTGAAGAGTGCCGGCTGGTTTTGCGGGATGAGTGAGCTGTGTGCGTACCATCCGGGCTGCCTGTTGTCCCACGGCCCAAGGATCCACCACAAGCGCTCCAAGCGCGCCCTGCTGAACCAGCGTCGAGGAGAACGTAAAGATCGCGATTTTTGCGTCGATGGTCGATTCCAAGAGGAATGGGATCGATGATTCTGAAATGATTGTTTGATCTTGCAGCAGCCACAAGGCGTCGATCTTTGGGAGGAGTATCCGAATGGCAGGCGCCAAGTCTTCCTGAGTGCGGACAGCCATCGGCACGAGCTCAAATCCATCCTGTTTGGCAAGACGGTGCGCATTTCGAACGAAGTCGCCGCTCTGGGCCTCATCGTAGAGGACACCGATGCGCCGTCGATCCGGCAGGACGGAGCGCATGGCCGAGAGTTGGGCTTCGGGTGAGGTCCTGACGGCAATTCCGGTCATGTTGGAAGCGGGTAGTCCGTGGTTTTCAGGATTCAAGACCATACAAAAGATGACCGGTGTATCGAAAATCTCCAGTTTTGCGGCCATGGCCGCCTTGAGGCCGACTGCAAACACCAGGGTGGGTGGCGAGGCTCGCAAGGCTCTGCCGATTTCTCGTCCTTGTGCGAGTTGACCGCCGATATTGTATTCACGGACCTGCATGGTTGAAGGGAGACCGGCCCGAAAACCAAGGACCGCTTGCTCATAATAGGAAAGATCGGATGATTTGAGAATGGCGATCTCTCCGGCGCCGACGATCGGGATTGGGCCGGTAAGCCAGGCAACAGCGAAGAGCCACCAGAGTCGCACGATGAAAGTTGGTTGCCGACGTGAAGGTGTCGAGCTCATCGCGGGTTTTCTCCTACGTGTCATATCTTCTCAAGTCCAAGGGGAACTTACAAGAGGCGTACTTACCTCGGAGTAGGCCGAATGGATCTAAATTATAAAGATGAAATACTAAGCAAGTTTTAGACCATAGAGTCCATGGAAGGATGATGAACCCGTCGCATTTCTGCTCAAACGGTCGGATGCCCGTTGTCTCGGTATTCTGAGAGAGTCTTTCCTTGCGTGCGTCACCTGCTGATGATGGGTCAGTGATAACCGATCACAGTTTCAGTGTGAGCCATCCCAGTATCTTAGTGCCTAGCAGATCGCCCAAGGGATGTTCGCGATGGTTGTCGTTGAGGGCATTAAATACAGAAAGAGCCACCTCAGCCTCACGCACGTAGTCGACTGACTGTTGTCTCCACAGTTGATATCCAAGTCGGAGATTCAATAAGTTGTAACTGGGAACATGTTCTTGAGGAAGAACTGCACCAGTCGGAAAGAAGGGAGCAAAGCTAGTAAAAAGATCACTCAAAGGATAGGACGCACTCCCAACATGATGGTAGTGTACTTCACCGCTCCATTGATTCCAGTTCGCGCGAAGCCCGGCGTTTATTTTGTGGTGTGGAAAGCCTCGTCGGCTTACTCCACCATCACTCTGTCCGATCTCCTGGTACGCATAATTGGCAAAGCCAGAGAGCCAGGAGGCCAGGAGGATTTCTAGACCAGTTTCCCCTCCATAGACATCAGCGGTGCCTCCATTCACGGGACTTACCGAATCTAAAGAGCTGCCCGTAAAGATTGGGAAGGCGATGAGATTAGAAATATGATTATAGAATCCGGTCAGTCTGGTTCGTAATCGATGGCTCCACCACCAACCTTGATACCCCAATTCGTACGAGGCAATCTGTTCAGGCTTCAGGTTGTTCGAGCCTAGCGCAGCAAATCTGGTGGGTGGTAACCCAGGAAGCGTCAATGTATTGATAATGTGTTGGCCGATATCAAAGGTGGTTGGAGGACGGTAGGCAACGGAGCCAGACAGCCGGAACGCATGGTTGTCGTTCACATGATAAATAAGAGCACCTCGGGGAGAGATGGTGGGTGCATTAAAGGTATCGAGGTCGTAGCGGAGGCCTGCGGTTACATCCAGAGAAGGGAGAATCTGCCAGTCTCCTTGAGTATAGAGCCCAAGGCGATTTTCGACTGTCCTTGTGCTGAGATAGTTCCAAGATGCGACAATGTGACGAAAGTTGGCTCCAATGCTCACCTTGAAGGTCTCAAGCGGGGTGAATCGGTATCGTGTTTCAAAGTCATATGAATTAAACGATCCGTCTTCGCCTGTTCGTCCTAAGCGATCGGTTAAGGCGAGGAGCGGCGCGAGAGGGGGAGCTAGGGGGTCGGTTGTTTTGAAAAAAAGACCGTTCCACCAGCCGCGGAGAAGCAGGCCGTTTTGCTCATAGCTGAGCAGGGCGTGGGTCTGGGAGTTGTGAGAATCCGAGGTGGCAGCATCCGATACGAACCCGTTATAAGGGTTCGCGCGTCCGATGGCGGCCTCGGCGCGTAACCGACCGTTGCTAGAAAAATGGTATTCTGCCGTTCCGCCGATTCGTTGACTGTTGAGGGATGGCGCACTCGAGTCCGACCAGCGTTGATTCTGTTCGTGCCCACCTGAGAGTCGGTAGCCCCAGTTGCCAACGGTTCCAGCGTGGACGCCGGTGGTGAGGATTGTTCCAAGTCCACCACCCGCTACTTGCATCGTGGTTCCGCGCAGTTCTTCCGGAGATTTTGTGATGATATTCACGACGCCGTCAAAGGCATTGAAGCCGTAGACAGCTGATGCCGGCCCCTTGAGGACCTCGATTTGCTTGATTTCTGTCAATGCAACAGGAAGTAGCTTCCATAAGACTTGTCCGGATTGATCAATGTAGATTGAACGGCCATCGATAAGAACGAGCAGCTTATTCGCAAGTATCTGATTATTCCCACGCACACTGACATTGAAATCGACCGCACTGGTTTGCATGATCTCGATGCCTGGGACTTGTCGCAGCAGGGTGGGAATGTCCGTGGCTCCTGAGCGCTTGATGTCTTCATCGGTGATGACGTAGACGTCGGATGGGGCCTGCGAAATCGGCTGCTCATATCGGCTGGCGATGCTGACGGTCTCCTCCTTCAAGTAGAGCGCTTCCGCCCTGAGCTGCTGTTCTGTCGACGAAGATGCTCTGGGGAGAAGAAGTGATGAGTTAGCCCAACTCCAGAGCGGAAGTGACAACCACCAAGCAACAACGATGAGGGTTTGTCCAATGAGCCGAATCAAGCAAACGGGTGTGTCAATGCGGATTCTTTGATGGGCCGGTACACGAAGCATGTCACGTGAGTTGATGCACGAGCACGGTCGAGATATGAGTCGGTCGAATGTACGTTAGGCTGGAGCGTGGATCAACACTTCTTAGCTGGAAGTATTTGTTAATACTAACAATTAGAAATCAAAATAGAAGATTGCCGGGGGAGCGTCTCTCGTGAAGCGTCGTGCTCGATGGTTTCACGTGTACTATTTCATGCTTCAAGTTTCAGGTCTGAGACGTTCTGATTCTGGGCAGTTTCAAGTTCCAAGTGCAACAGGTAAATGATGGCGCAACTGCGCATAGACCTCCAGCGGCGTGGCAAAGCCGAGGCAT
>JAHBWO010000244.1 GCA_019636945.1 Nitrospira sp.
TGTGCCCCGCAAGACTTCAACCAAACCAGGATGCTGCCAAACTCCTGCGTAAATATGTTGCATCGGCCGCTTTAGATCACAGTCGATCACAATGGTTCGACGGTCGAGATCTTTGGCCAGAACATAGCCCAAATTCAGCGCTGTAGACGACTTTCCTTCGCCCATTACTGCGCTTGTTACAACAATGGCCGTGCTTTTACGGTCACCAGTCATTAACTCAAGACGGGTCGCGGCCACACGATACTGCTCAGCCACAAACGAAAGAGGCCGCCACATCGAGACCAATTCCAATCCTGGAGTTGGATTATGTAGTTGCCCATTTTGCCCCCTGCTTCTCACGGCTGCAGTCGTGAGGCCACCGCCCACAGCATCGTCAGTACCTTTCTGGGTGCCACCAGGCAGTAACAGTGCTGACGCACGGCTTTTGCCAGAGAGCGCTCGAACCGTCTGCATTGATCCCCCAAAGGCGCTTTCATAAAGAGGAATAGAGGCGATGACCGGCAAACCTAGGGTGACTTCAACCTCTTCAGCAGAGCGGAATCCTCTTCCCATAAGTTCGAGACCCACTGCACCTCCGAACCCCAATGCGCATCCCAATACAAGGCCAGCCGCCATAATGATGGGAATATTAGGAACAACAGGCACGACAGGCGTGTAGGCAGGGTCCACAATGCTAAACTTGGCCCCCTTACGGCCCTGCGCCAAGCTTTTTTGCATGCCAGCGCTGAGCTTTTTGTCTAAAAGAGACTGATAATTCTTCTGAAGATTTTCATAATCTCGCTCAAGCGTCTTCAACTTCTGCTCCCGTTCAGGAGTATGTTCCACTCTCCGCTCATACTGGGCAATTTCGCTTGAAATATGCCCCTGGCGACGCTTGACAGCGTCCAATTCCAGAACGATATCGTCTCTCTGCTTCAACAATTCTGCATGATACGGATCAATCGCCTTTCGCTTCGATTTCTTGGTTGCGATTGGCTCATCCGCTTCGTCACTCTCTGGCAACAGGTCCCGATATTGAGCTGACGTCATTTCCTTGAGCTTTCTAATCTCTTCCTTCACTTGCACCAGATCAGGATATGTCTCCTTATACATGGACGAGAGCTCAACTAAGCGCCTTTCCAGCTCCTTGATCCTTCCGAGCCGCGGATCTTTATTCCGCTTGCTCGAGCCTCCAATGGGAGAGTCACTGCCAATCTCCCCAGTCTCTTCATAATCTTTAATAGACTTATCAATCTGGGCTAGCCGGCTCGCCAAACTCTGGGATTGCTCACTTTGTGACCGCATATCCTCCTGCAGCCGATCTAACTTACGAAGATTGGCATCAATTTGCTGAGGAAGCTCACCCAAGTGTAGTTGCTTGAACTCTGAGATAATCTTTTCCTTCGCCTCAAGCTCGGACTTTGCGTGTTTCAATTCAAGGCCGAGAAAATCCTCCGCCGCTTCTACTCCTCGTTCTCGATCCTTGAGCGTTTCTTCGATGAAAAGATCGCTCAGTCGTGAGGTAACATCCCGAGCAATAATTGGATCTTCATTGGAAAATGAGAGGGTGATAAAGAGTTTGTCCTTTGTAGGCTCCACCTTAATAGATCCGCGCATGGCGCGAACCGCATTTTCCGACTCTGCACCATCAGGACGATCTTTTTCATACCCAAACAGGCCGAACTCTCCGGCAATTTGCCCAAGCGTCTTTCGCCCCATTACAAATTGCCTGACCTCCATAACACGGTCATCGAGAGTAGGCGCATATCCCATACCGGCAGGATTAGGACCACTCACTATTGACTCCTCGATCTTGGCACCTTCAAACCACATCTTTGTTGCCGACAGATACATCTTCGGCATGAGGGCACACACCGCACCAGCGATGCTCAGTGATACCAGAATCGCGGAAATCACCAGCCACTTTCGGCTGACAACTGCTCGCCAATAATCCTCCGGAGATAAAGTGCGCGTGCTCATTTCTTTGTATCCACTCCTTCTGATCCAGACTTGCCAGCTCCTCCATCACCAGACGAAGAAGCCCCTGAAGAACCTTCCCAAAAGGCACCGGAACGGAAGAAATCGCCGCGCGGGGCGTAGGCGTATGTAAACCCTAAGAGAATGACATGTTTAGAAAAACCTAAGTCGCCTGCACTCAAACCGCTAGTTTGATTTTCAAACATTAGCCATTGATGACTAAGCCTTGCTGTAAGTGTAGGGGTAATAAGGTAATTTAAGGAAACTGTCGTGCCGTATGTCGTGAATGTAGTTCCGATCGTATCAGAGGTAAAAGTGCTTCGCGCAACGTTGAGCATCCCCTGAGCGGTCAGCTTGTCGGTGATACCAGCTGCACTTGTAAGCGAAACGGTATGCGTATAGATCGGGCCTGCAGATTGAACAAAGCTCGGAAACACACCTAAATTATAAAGAAGAGTTATTCGATAGGATCCGGGTGATGCAATACCTCCCGGCATATTCATCCCCGAAAGAAGGGGAAGAAAGTTTCCACCCATTGAAGAGGCGCCCCCAGTCCCCGTCGCCTCTTGGAAATCGCTGCCCAACTTTCGGAGGAACGAAGAACCTGAAGCATACGTCAAACTCATGCCTCCGGTTGGAAACATAGTGGCTGGAACTCGCCGTTGTCCGCCGACAGCGGAGGTATCAGGAATCGGCTCGATAAGTGTTAGCCCACCATTGAGAGAAGAACTTAGTTCTTTTGTCCAGGCGCGGCCCCATCCAACGTTTCCGCTATGCATCGTGTAGTCGCCAAACTGCGCCTGCGAAGTTTGGGTAAACATGTACTTAACCGTCAGCGTGTCGTTGGCGGTAATCCTGGATGACGGTCCAGCTGTAATGGAATGGGTGGCTGTGTCAAACACTGTTTGGGACGATTGACCTGCTGTCGCAGAAGTTGGCGTATATGAGCCGCCAAAACTCAGTTGGGAATACGTGTAGGTTGTTTGGAAGTCCGTAGTGGGCGAAAGCGAGTACGAGTCTGCCAAACCAGCACTGAACATCGTAGTCCTGATACGTTGCGTAAGAAGACCGGAGTCAACGGGGCCTGAAATCCCGATCCCACCCATTCCAAAGCCTCCGCCACCCCCAGCGCCAAAGCCTCCACCAAGCCCGCCAGCGCCGAAGGCAGGAGTCGAAGGGCTATACCGATATGTCCCAAAAACACGAAACGCTTTCATTCTCGGCAAAACTCGATTCACTGCCTGAGAGAGATCAACACCACCCGATGCATTAATTCCCACATTATCAAGGTCGGAATTATGTGCAAATTTCTGAACAACTGCCCCGAGGGAAAGATTTGTTTTTACTAGGTTGGTGCTGTGCATAAAGTTCAGCTGAGGCGTGAACGTCGTAATGAGATCATCGGCCTTTGTTCCTGGGGCCAATTGAGATTTTGGAGTGAAGAACACGTTGCTGTCGTATTGCTCAAGAACCGAAATTGATGGCACAACACGTATTTGCTGAGCCGAAGATGGTGACACGAACCAGCATGACACGAACGCGAGTGTCAAACATATTAAAGCGAATTTA
>JAHBWO010000245.1 GCA_019636945.1 Nitrospira sp.
CCCCGCAGCCCCCCTTGCTCCAGCCGATGCAATCCGGCGATCGTCGTTCCTCCGGGAGAAGCGACTTGGTCCTTCAGCCGTGCAGGATGCTGACCAGACTCTAGTACCATCCGAGCCGCACCCAACACCGTCTGCGCCGCCAGTATACTCGCCGTCTCTCGGGGTAACCCCATTTTGACTCCACCATCCGCCATCGCCTCGATAGCGAGGAAAATATACGCGGGGCCGCTTCCACTTAAACCAGTCACAGCATCCATAAGACGCTCCTCAAGCAGAACAACTTTGCCAACCGCTTCAAATATCTGCTGCACGCGGGCGACCGCTTCCGGTCCAACTCCTGGACCGACCGCCAATGCCGTCATCCCCGCGCCAACCATCGCCGGGGTGTTCGGCATGGCGCGAATAATTGACGCCTGAGGGCCAAGGGATTCCTGAATCCGACAGATGGGAACTCCAGCAACCACCGACACGACGAGCCGATGACCGAGACCCGTTCCCATCCCCCTGAGCACGTCGGCAAGAACCTGCGGCTTAACGGCGAGTATGACGATATTACTCGCACGTACCACCTCATCATTCACGAGACCCACTCGAACCCCGTAATGTTTCTTGAGGTGATCCTGCCGTGTGACGTCTGGATCTGCTACACCGATTTTTCCCGGCTCAAATAACCTGGCAGTAAGCACACCGCTGATCAACGCTTCTGCCATACGCCCACCACCAATCAACCCAAGGGTATGCATAACGTCTGCGTTAGACATGTCGCGCTCCAAAAATGGCGCTGCCGACACGAACAAGCGTCGCCCCTTCTTCTATGGCGACTTCATAGTCATTCGACATTCCCATGGACAACTCGTCCATTTTGACTGATGGGAGATGTTGCGCATCAATCATCTTCGCTAACTCATTGAGCTTTCTAAAATGCGGCCGGGCTGAATCAGGATCAATAGTCGGAGGCGGTATAGCCATCAATCCCTTGATACGGATATGGGAGAGTTGCGCCAACTCTGACACGGCTTGTCGTACATCGTCCGGACAAAAGCCCGCTTTTGTGGGCTCGTTGCCGATATTGACCTCCAGCAGCACATCCTGCCGATGGCCGGCATCTCCGGCACGTCGATCGATTTCTAGCGCTAGCTCCCGACTGTCGACTGAGTGAATCAGCTCAAACACACCGATCACGGATCGCACCTTCCTCCGCTGTAATTGCCCGATAAAATGCCACTGGACGGGACCAGGCTTGAAGGCAGGAATCTTGGAAAGCGCCTCTTGAACTCGATTCTCCCCCAAGATCGCCAAACCCGCCTGCACCCCTTCTGCGATCTTCTGGACAGGAACAGTCTTGGTCGCAGCCACGAGACGAACATTGCTGGCGGAACGGCCGGCCTTCTCTGCCGCCGATCGAATTTTGGCTAGCACCGACTGAACTCTGCTTTCGATTGTATCTTGGACGGGCGATTCCATCTACCCACTCACGAATCACAGCGCACCCTTCGGCACGCCGCCCATATTCTATCGGATTAGACTAGGAATTGGCAGAGACTGATTTATCGTCGCTTTGGTGGCAAGCCAATGGCACTAATCATAGTCCCGTTGACTTTTCCTTCTCGCCGATAGGAAAAAAATAGATCCTCATGACAAATCGTACAAAGATTCACGGTCGTGATGGCCTGTGGCGTGGCGCCATAGGCTACTGCCTGCTCTTTAATAAGGCCCTTCAAATCCAGTTTGGCCTTTCCCTCCCCCTGAAATCGAACGACCTTCTCCCAATTGCCCCCGCCCTGACGAAGACGTTCAAGGACTGGGTCGTCTACCTCGTAACAACAAGCACCAGCCGATGGACCGATACTCAGCCGTATCTGCTTAGGATTTGAACCAAAACGTGCCTCCAACAGCGCCAGAGTCTTTGGGACGATCGCCTCTACAGCTCCTCGCCATCCAGCATGGATTGCCGCCACAACTCCATGGGCGGGATCATGCATGAGAATCGGAACACAATCGGCAGTCCTCACTGCCACCATGACCCCTGGCTGATCGGTCACCAAGGCATCCCACCCTCCCTCAAAGCGGTCGGCTGCTGACAGCGTACGATCCACTACCAGAGCCTCGGTCCCATGAACCTGTTTGACAGACAGCATCCAGGCTGAAGGCGCAGCTCCCTGGACGCCTTGTAGGGGTATGCCGATTTTCAGGTCGTGCGCTACGGTGTGTTGCCTAGTTCCAAAAAAGTGGTGCGCCTGGTTCACCGTATCTGTAAATGCCGGAACCGTTATCACGGATGCGCTTACCATCCCAATGCTCACCAGATCTCATGAACCGAGAATATTGCCCAACCCGAGATTAGTCGGCCTGCTTACGAAGAAAGGTTGGGACATCCCATTCGTCCTCAGCCGTCATTGCTGCACGATCCGGTGCGTCTCGCATCTCCGTCATGCGCCGTAAAAATGTGGGTCGGTCGAGATCTTTCGTCGGGCGATCCGCCGCAAGGGATGCGACCATCCCCGCCAGAATGGGCTGAATCGGCTTCGCAGGCCTATTCACTCCCCGATCGCCTGCTATGGGAGCCGCAGGCTGATCTTCTTCTCGTTCAAAGCCTGTTGCAATCACCGTAATAATGAGATCTTCACCCATATCAGGATTAATCACTTGCCCGACAATGATGTTGGCCTCCGAATCCGCCGTCTGTTGGATGATGCTAGCCGCCTCTTCAACTTCATGCAGGGATAAGCTGGCTCCCCCTGTTATATTGAGGAGAACTCCTCGGGCTCCTTCCACACTACCCTCCTCAAGAAGTGGGCTGCACATAGCCTTCTGGGCGGCTTCGATCGCCCGGTTCGGGCCACGTGAGATGCCCATTCCCATGACGGCACGCCCGGTATGTGACATCACCGTGCGGACATCAGCAAAATCGACATTCACATGTCCGGTCGTCGTAATCACATCGGCAATACCTTGAATGGCCTGCCGCAGAACGTCATCGGCCACCTTGAACGCCTCTAATAGCGGAGTTGATTTATCAACGATTCCCAAGAGCCGTTGATTGGGGATGACCAACAAGGTATCGACATGACGTCGCATGTCACGGATCCCCTCCTCGGCATGTTTGTTTCTCCGTTGGCCTTCGTACTGAAACGGCTTCGTCACCACCCCTACCGTCAAAATCCCCATTTCTCGAGCGATGCTGGCGACAATGGGAGCGGCTCCGGTCCCGGTTCCTCCCCCCATGCCGGCCGTGACAAAGACCATATCCGCCCCCTCAAGGCATTCACGGATATGCTCCTTACTTTCAAGCGCGGCATCCCGTCCGATTTCCGGTTTAGCGCCAGCGCCTAAGCCACGAGTCCGCTCCGGCCCAAGCTGGATTTTGTACGGGGCCAGGGAGCGATCCAGTGCCTGAAGATCGGTGTTACTGGCGATAAAGTCGACACGAGCGAGTCCCGAGGTGATCATCGT
>JAHBWO010000246.1 GCA_019636945.1 Nitrospira sp.
CCGGCCGACACAATTTCCCAAGGTCGTGGGCTCAAATGTCTCGCGGTCTCTCTGGTTCAGGAACGCCATGGCCACGACGGCTGGTGATCAGTATGCCGTCGATGATATTGCCAACGATGGCGCCCACGATGGTCGATTGGTCGCGGTGTTCGCGACGGCCGTCAGGCAGGCCGCGAAAGTCGACGGCAAGAGCATCGGAGTCCTTGGAGTGGTATTCGACTGGGAAACTCAGGCCAGGACCATCGTCCGAAAAGAAGTGACGATGTCAGCCGAAACGTGGACACGCAGCCGAGTGATGTTGCTCGACAACAATCTGCGGGTGATCGCATCGTCCGATGACAAGGGGCTGCTTCAACCATTTACGCTGGAGCATAAGGGACAGTCGAAGGGCTATTACATGAATGCCGATGGGGAGATTATAGCGTTTGCCAAGACCATCGGATACCAGGAGTATGACGGGTTGGGCTGGTATGCTGTGATCGTACAGAGGCCGTAACGAAGGTGACGGAGGGAGACCACTCACAGCCGGTGCAGGTTAGGCGGCTGAGGAAGTCGCTGTTGCCAGCGTGGTCAACAAGGCGTCAGCGATGCGTCCCAGGGCAAGTGCGGAAGGGGAGGATGGACTATGCTGAATGACCGGGATGTACGCCCGCACGGACTGTTCCATCGCAACATCCTCCGGAATTTCCCCAAGCAAGCTTAAATCCCCTCCGACATATTCCTTGAGGAGTTTCTTGAGCTGCGGCACATTCACGCGGGCACGTCCTGACGTGCGGTTAAGGATGAGCGCCGGGTGAAACGCCTGCAACGTGGTTTCAGCAATCCCGCGGCCGGATTCATCCGTTTTCCCCGCGACGTCCAGCACCTCTTCCACGCTACTGTAGTCCCGGTTCGCGAGGCCTTCCGCCGTCACGTCTCGCATCAGAAACATCGAGAGAACTCGGCGAATAGCCGCGAGCTTAATGAAACGATAGAGGTCCAGGACCGATGTCGGATCGGGAGTTGCTACAGCGATGTGGTGGTCGGCCATCAGAAAAAAGTCGAGGGCATGATAGCTTGTGCCGGCTCCGATATCGACGAGGATCAAGTCTGCGTGGATGTCTTGAAAATGCCGGATCAAACGCTTTTTTTGTGAATAGGGCATGTTGGCGGTGGCCAAGGTATCGCCGGTGCCGGGGATGATCCTCAAATTGGGATGAAGCGGGAGCGGATGAGCCAGGGCATCCAACTGCCCGACGCGATGAGTGAGAAAGTCGGTCAAGGTCATGGGAGGGTTAAGCAGGCCGAGCAGGATGTGGGCGTCGGCCCCGCCGACGTCCAGGTCTGCGAGCACCACCTGCTTCCCCTTCTTGGCGAGGAGTAAGGCCAGATTCGTGGCGACGACACTCTTGCCGACCCCACCTTTCCCTGACGCAACGGAGATGATGTGAGCCATTGAGATCCGTTCCTGTTGATTTGGAAACACTGTCACAGTCTTCTTCGGTCGCGGCTCGTGAAATCTGAACAGACCGGATGCGATCCGCACAGAGTGGAGAGCAATGATTGCTGATGATGGAGAGGTGGTTACAACAGCAGCTTAAGTTTCCCAGCTGATACGCCGATATGTCACTCGTTATGAATAGTGATGTATCTGCTGAAACGACGACTCAGGCTGAAACGGGCGCCAGCCGGGACGGAGAAATCCTCACGGTCATGGAGGTGGCGCGGTTTCTTCGCGTGCCCAAGTCCACTGTCTATAAGCTGGCACGAGGCGGGGAATTGCCGGCGTCCAAAATCGGAAAACATTGGCGTTTTCTCCGACGTGACATTCATGAATGGATGCATAGCCGGTCCAAGCACGCCGCGTGACGAGCCGAACATCGCGAGTTCCGTCGGAGTCTGGTCGATCGCGGTGCATGCCGGATATGGTTGCGGAGATGGGTGGTGGGTGTGAGCAGGCCTGTGGTGGAGTCATGCGAGTGAGCCGTTTTCCGCATGCACCTGTGAGAGTGTTTCATCCTCGATGAGCGTCAAGAGTGGTCGTCCCTCAGGATCAGGTTGTTCAATAATTATTTCGATCTATAGTGAAGGAGTACGCCATTCTCAACCGAGCATCCCGGCGGTTGGAGCGTTGGCCGTGAGCTGAGAAAAGGAGTCGCTATGCCGGCTGATCCAAACATGAAAATTCTCGTGGTCGATGACATGGTCACGATGAGAAAGATTGTGAAGAACATCCTGAAGCAGCTGGGGTTTGCCAACACGGATGAAGCGGAAAATGGGGAGGAGGGGCTGCAGAAGCTCCGTGGCGGCTCATATAATTTTGTGGTGTCCGACTGGAACATGCCGGTCATGACCGGCATCGAGATGCTCAGGGCGATACGGGCGGACGAGAAATTGAAATCCATCCCGGTCTTGATGGTGACGGCCGAGGCACAGCAAAGCAATCTGATCGAAGCGGTGCAGGCGGGAGTGAGTAATTACATTGTGAAGCCGTTCACAGCGGAGACGATGCAAGAAAAGATCGGGAAAATTTTCAAGTAAAGTATCGATGGGGAGTGAGCGAACGAACCGGTAAGAAGGGAGATCTCGTGGAGACCCAGGGACGTAGGTTATACGAAGAGCTCGGTACCTTGGCCCGCTTTGTGGACAATGCGATGCACGCGATCTCGACGGTCACTCCACAGATCATGTCCAGCAGCACCCAACTACCGACCGCTGCCTCGCATTTGAGTGATCTCAAAAAGATGACGGAGGACGGCACGCTGGAAGTCATGCGGCTGACGGAGCTGCTTCAGGATCACCATGCGTCTATGGCCAAAGAGCTCTCCGGAGTCGTCGATGCCCTGAAGGCGATCGACTGCGCGACACTCGCGGGACGACTTGAACACGTGCGCTCGATTCTAGCGCAGGACGACAAACATCTCATGGAGATTATGACTGCCCTCTCTTTTCAGGACCTGGTCGCTCAGCGGGTCAAAAAACTTGTGGCTATCCTGGATGAAGTGCAGACCAAACTAGTGGAGCTCGTCGTGGTTTTCGGTTTACAGCGAAACGGTCACGAAGCAGTGGGTACGGGCATCGCAGATCAGATGCTCAAACAACTCGAAGAGTCGAAGACCACGGCGATGAAACAACAGGTCGCGGACGATCTCTTGGCGCAATTCGGGTTTAAATGAGGCGCCCTTCTCATGGATATCGCAACAATTCTTGGGATCGTGATTGCCTTAGGCTCCATTATCGGAGGCCAGGTGCTCGAAGGTGGGCACGTGGGCTCGATCATGCAGCTGACGGCCTTCATTATCGTCATCGGGGGAACGTTTGGTGCCATTTGCATACAGAATCCATTGCCGGTGGTGATCAAGGCATTCGGCGCGCTGACTATCGCCATCTCAGGGTCCCACATCGACAACAAAGGTACGATCAAACTCATCCTGGAGCTGGCGAATATCTCGCGAAAACAAGGGCTGCTGGC
>JAHBWO010000247.1 GCA_019636945.1 Nitrospira sp.
TGCCTTGTAGACTGCTCCCTGGGTTCGGTACTGCTCAGCTCGAACGACTGCCTGATCGGATGACACGACATCCGTCTTATAGTCCGCGATCCAGAGTTCTCCGTCGAACCGATAGAGCAGATCCATGACCCCTTCCATGACCTGCCCTTCACCCCAGGGCATAGTGAACGGCACCTCACGGCCTACAATTTGGGATGACCGAAGCCTGTCATAGAGAGGCGATCCGCCAAATGCCATGAACAGTCCATGAAGCGAGTCTGTCACGGCCGGCAGCAAGGACTGTTCCTCAGGTTGGAGCACCGTCCGGAGGATTGGACCGATCTGCTCAATCAATCCACTCGGCGGTGACGAAAAATTCCATCGCTCCAAAACCCGATGCGCGGCAATCCCTGTCAGTCGTCCCACGTCACGGGATTGACCATTTTGAGCGGGAAGAGACTTGCGTGGCACTTCTTGTCGAATCAATGCGGTTGGTGTCACATGCCATTCGGTCTTCGCGACAGCACTCCACCGTTGTTTCCGCTGCTCCCACAGTCTGGCAATTGACGGCACATCGATTGAGATAGCCGGATTCTCTGGTGCATGTACCCGGCGCTGCCAGGTTCGCTCCGGCGCATGTACGACGCGATGGGGAAGGCTACTCGCTCCGATCGAGAGTTGCTGCGTGGCCATCTCGCCAACCTGCCCTTCGCCAATTTGTTGCAGCCATTGGAAAGTGGTTTCTCCGGCCGATCGGGCCACCTTCCCTCCGGACAACACCAACAGCTCCTTGGCCCTCGTCATCCCGACGTAGAACACTCGCCGTCGTTCGGCCTCTTCTCGTACGGCAAACTTTGCCTGAGCCAGTACCGCTCCGATCGTGCGTTTTGACCCGAGAGATAATCCATAGATACCGCTCGACCAATCGTGCGCCACATGGGGCACCGTGCGGTCCCGGCCTGTTCCTTGATGCATTCCCGGCAAGACCACGATCGGAAACTCCAATCCCTTGGCCTTGTGGATCGTCAGGATTTGCACGGCATCGGAAGATGCTTCAGCCAACGGACTTTCTGCCTCTTCCGGTTGTTCGTCCAATCGCATCACCATTAACTCAATGAACGCACTCAACGTCATCGTGGCCCGTTCGGACAGTGAGGCGGCTGCTTGTTTCACTTTCAACAAATTGGCGACGGCTTGTTCACCATGCAGGGAGGCAGCGGCAGCCTCCAAGAGTGGGAGCCGATCGAAGATCAATTGGATCGCGTCAGCCAGTGGGACTGAAGGCACAGCCCGATGGAGCCAGGTCAATTGTTCATAGAGACGGCGAATCGCCGCAGCCCTCGGGTGGTCGAATGAGTCGAGACTTGTCCAGAGCCTATACTCCAATTGGGAGGCTTCATGGAATTCAAACACTTCTCGATCCGTCAACCCGCCCAGCGGAGAACGCAGCAGTCCCGTCAGAGCAATGCGATCGTGCGGATGGTCTAGCACTCGAAGCACATTCACCAGGTCGATCACTTCCTGGCGACGGTAAAAATGCTTCTCCCCTTCAATGACATAGGGAATGTTGTGCCGGCGCAAGGCGTCGAGGTAGGCATCGGCCTGAGTGAGCTTTCGAAAAAGCAATGCGACCTGGCCTGCCGCAGCATGAGGGCGTGAGAGGATCTCATCTCTCAACCATCGTGCCAACACTTCCCCTTCAGCTCGCACGGCGAGATCCGCATCAAACGGTTCACTCTCGTCAGCTGGAGTCGTCACTAAGAGCTGGACTCCTGCCTCCATGGTTGAAGGGCGACGTTGTGGGCGTACCTCAAGCCGGATATTAGCCGGCTGCACGAGGGGGTGGTGGACAAAGAGTCGATCAAAGATGTCGTTGATCGGGCTGAGCACGGCTGCGGCGCTGCGAAAATTAGTCGTTAACGTTTGGATGACACCACCGCCTTGGGTGATCTTGTCCACCACCCGATCGAAGGCCTCAATGTCTGCTCGACGAAACGCGTAGATCGATTGTTTGGGGTCGCCGACAATAAAGAGCTTCCCAGGATCCAGCCTCATATCCTGCCATGCGGTCTCATGCCGGCCGAGCTCCTCCGACACCGCAAGAATGATTTCGTACTGAATCGGATCGGTATCCTGAAACTCATCGACCAGCACCGCCCGATACTCTCGCTTGATTCCTTCCCTGACTCTGGGATGCGCGTGGAGGAGACCTCTTGCCCTCGCCAGCAGACCGTCAAACGACAACCACCCTTTGTCCACGAACGATGCGCGGATCGACTCAACCAGTGGACCGAGGAGCTTCAGCAGATCACCAAACAAACTATGATCGACATCCAAGAGAGCCTGGCTGGTTTCAATGAGTCGTTTGGCCTCTTGGAACTCCGCTTCATCCCAATCCTTGACCTTACTCCCGATGTCCTTGTTGAGCCAGTCGCGAGTGGAGACATCCAACCGTTGGAGGGCGCTGGGGCCTTCGTTCGCCACGTGAGTCAGCAACGACAGACACGCCCCAAGCATCTCCTCAATCTTTCTCCGTTTGGGACGATCGTAGGACTTCAGCAAGGCGCAAGCCTTGTCTGCGCGTTCACCAACCCACCGAATCACACTCGGATTCACTGAGTCCTGGGCCAACTGTGACTGTATCGCCTCAAGGTCTACAAGCTCGCTAGAGAGTGCATACGCAAGGGCTCGGATCTCTTCGAGAGTCGTCACACCCAACAAGCGACGCCACTGCTCATGATTCCTCCCTTGTCGACTCAACTCCTGATCGATCCACACATCCCACGCTTGCGTGAAATACTCTTCGAATTGCAACCCGTCGTCTTCTTGAAAATCAGGATCGACACCACTCTCCAGTGGATGCAGTCGCAGCAGGTGCGCGGCAAAACTATGCAACGTCCCAATTTGTGATTTCTCGATATCGACCAGCGCAGCATGGGCTCGAACCGCAACCTCATCCCTGGTGATCCCATAGCGTTCTTGCAGGTCCTGAGCCGAGACGGCTCCACCATCTTGTAGCCGTGCCCCATCGGTTCTGGGATCGGCCAGCCACGTCAACCGCTCACGCAAGCGCACCTTCATTTCCATCGCCGCTTTGTTTGTAAACGTCAGTGCGACAACCTGCGTGATAGGCACTGGGCGTGGCTCTTTCATCACCAGATGCACAAGGCGATTGACCAAGAGCGTCGTCTTGCCGGTTCCCGCCCCGGCAATCACAACGACATTCCGATCAAATGTGGTTTCGGCAGCTTCGCGGGCGGCACCATCAGAAATCTCGTGGTGGTTACTCATCCTGCACCTTGATCGCCCGCAAGGATCGAAGATCTTTGGACTCCGGTGCACGATACGACCGCCACCAGGTCAACTGATGTTCACGCCGACAAGCCACCCGGTACTCACACGTCTCACAGTAGGTGCCGGGCAGGATAAAGAACTGACCAGCCTTGAGGCCGGTCACCA
>JAHBWO010000248.1 GCA_019636945.1 Nitrospira sp.
CGCATTGCTCGTATCGGACACATAGACGTTGCCGTCCTGATCCGTTGTAATGCCCCACGGTACGTCGAACCGCCCCATCTCAGCGCCGCGCCATGCAAACCCGAACTTCCCCCAGGCCTTCTGGGCGTTCCCTTCGAGATCGAACTTCTGCACGCGGTTATTCCCGCTGTCTGCCACATAGACGACTTCGTCCGGTCCAACAGCCAACCCGCGGGGATAATAGAATTGTCCTTCCTGCGAACTAGGCTCACCTCCCCATCGGGCCAGAAACTTCCCCGTCTTGTCGAACTTCTGAACGGAATGATTGTCGGTATCCGCCACATAGAGATTCCCCTCTTTGTCGAGCGCAATACCCGTCGGAGAACTGAGTTCACCATCATCGACGCCCTCGCATCCGATCACCATGGCGAGGAGATAGGGCGATGGAATCGCCATGACTTCTTGAGATTCGAGACTTTCGCCCTTCGGCGTCACCACCGTGACGACATAGTGGTAGCAGGTACCATTGGCGAGGTCGTCATGGATGTAGGGACTGGAGGCCCCTTCCAAGCAAGTCGCCTTGTCCTTCTTGACCCCGATGACGCTCTTAAAATCTTCTGGACCCGCAATAGGGCGGGTCAACTCCGAGAACTTGATCTGCACGCCCTTGGTTGTCTGGAAGTAGAGGTTATAATACATGGCATCCGGAACCGGATCCCACGTAATGGTAATCCGCCCGTTCCCAGACTTGGCATGGACATTTTGCGGAGGCAGCGGCAGCTCTTCTTCTTCAGCGACCGGATCTCCACCACCCCATTCTCCTGGGAGCCCATCGATACATAGGCGACGATTATTGAAGCGCTGCGAGTCATCACACAACCAGGCGTTCATCACAATGTTGCCTCAGTGTTACTTGTGAAAATGGTTCAGAAACGGCGGAACTTTCAAATATTTAGATTGGCTGATCACTCTAGCAAAGCGATGGAAATAGAGTCAAGGTAACGACTGGATGACCATCCGAATATCTCCTCCTCAGACGAGACAAGCCACTATGGTATCTGATGCCGAATCGATTACAATACCCTGGCTATCCGATTAGACTCACGTGCAAGAGGTGACCATACATCCTCTCGCACCAATATTGTTGAACGCTCGATACGCCTCAGCTGAAAGGAGCCTGACAGAACAGCGATGTGGAATTTCATACTCGGTGTGATAGTCGGTACTGTTCTCACGGCGATGCTGGTCCAAGCCGCTGGGAAAGATGGAACCGGAGGGAATACACGGCCTCTAGGCCTGAACGACGAACGGGAGCGACAGTTTCAGCTTCAACTCGAACAGATGCGGCAACAGACTGAATTAGAACAGGCGCGAATGCAGGGGAAAAAGAAACCCTGCTAGAGAACCAGCAGACCACCAGGCTGATCACGGCTACGTCGACTTTGAATAGAACGGAGAGATCACAGCTCGTGATTGGACGGCAGAGAGACTACATCTCAAAGGTGAATCAACATGAGGATGTTTCAAATCAAACACACAGTGAGCTATGAGCTCACTCTGGCTGCGGGAACGGAGCAGGAAGCCATTCTCAAAGCGAAAAGCATTCCACTGACTCAATGGACTGTCGAGTCGGATGAAGTGACAGCGGAGATGCTCGATGAAACCGATGAAATCGATGATTACTAAGCGATACTCTTTCTATACTCTCGCATGAACAGTCGGTAATCATGCTTCGCAAAACACGATCAGAGGGAAACGCAGAGGAGGGAACGGGACCATGCATATGACCGGAGTTATCTACGCTGTCACATTGTGCTTCGTGCTTGTCGCTACCGGAGCCTTCGCTGGTGAACAGCCCAGGGTGAGTGGTCAACCACAGGCTTTGGATAGGAAGACTGCAGACCATGCACGGTATATCATCAAGATCGCCGGTTGTAACGATTGTCACACGACCGGCTATGCGGAGGCGGCAGGGAAAATCCCCGAAAAAGACTGGCTCAAGGGCGATGGGATGGGATGGCGAGGGCCCTGGGGGACAACCTATGCGAGCAATTTACGGCTCGCTATGCACAATCTCTCTGAAGAACAGTGGGTTCGGATGGCTCGCTCAGTCGAGTTTCGTCCCCCCATGCCCTGGTTCGTCCTTCGCGAAATGAAGGAGCGTGACTTGCGCGCCATTTACCGGTTTGTCAGACACCTAGGACCAGCTGGTGAACCAGCGCCCGCCTATGTCCCACCGGATCAGGAACCGAAGCCACCGTTTATTCTGTTTCCTGCAGCCCCTGAAGCCGCTCAATAGACATGCAGCTTCTCTTACAACAGCATACTCGGATGAGCCATCAGTCGGCCATGAGGACGATGCGAGACTTCAGGCCCATCACATGTACCATGGAGCCAGGACCTACACGGCTACGGAACGCTCACGAGGTGAATAATCCAACATGTAGCTTGGAAGCGAGTTGGACGCCACGCCATTCAGGACCACATGGATGGGTTTTTGCGCCCGTAGTGAGTTTACCGCTTGCTTAACCGCCTGCTTTGACGTCACATTTGCCCGTACGACAAGCACATGCAAATCGCAGTGGCTTTCCAGCACATTCATCGTTGCCACGGGAAGGATGGGAGGTGCATTCAGCAGGATATAATCAAATTCATCCCGTAACTGTGACAATACTCCGTTTAGTTGGCCGGCCCGCAGCAATTCAGTTGAACCAGCCACAGATTTGCCCGCAGGCATAATCCAACAGGAGACATCAGAAAAGGCCCCCATTGCTTGCTGTGGAGAGACATCGCCCCTCAAACAATCAATGAGTCCGTATTCGACAGGCGCCTCTAGAAACGCCGCCATTTCAGGAAATACAAAATCACAATCCACCAGCAGTACTCGCCTCCCAAAATCTCGAGCAAGTGTATACCCCAGATTGATGACGGTTGTTGTTTTCCCCTCACCCTTGATTGCACTCGTCACAGAGATGACGGTCGGTCCACCCGCTTCATTGGCGAGTTGTAACCGTGCCGCAGCCACGCGATATTGCTCGGCCGCCATGGAACGCGGGAAGAGCTTCGTGATAAACCTCCGATCAAGCTCCTGGAAGCTCGATTGACCAACGGCGGACCGATTGCTCACCGCAAGCTCAGATCGAGAGTTCATGGTCATACCCAGAGACGGCCTCGGTAATGCCGGCCTTTGCAATGAATCCGAACCATTTCCCGTATGCCATAAGGATGCAAAATCGGGAATGGCAGCCAATAATCGAGGACCTGCCAGAAGAAATTCCACATCTTCTGGGCTTCGAAAATGTTCCGTCAGTCGTTCGCGCAGGACCGCCAACCCG
>JAHBWO010000249.1 GCA_019636945.1 Nitrospira sp.
GGGGTAACGGGAGGGAAGCTGCGATAGCACGCAAGAGCCGGCGCGATTCCAATCACGGAACCTTTGCACATTTCAGCCTGACCCTGGTCCCCACCCCTCGCGATCAACTGTTGATCTAGCTATTCCCCTCATGACGCCCTAGAATTGCCCGCTCTGCCTGCGTGAGGCCGTGTGGATGCGGAGGCTGGTGGTCAATGAGCGGGGCCTATCCTCACTTTCGAGCGTCCTATACCCATGAGGAGCTCGTCGAATCGTTCCTCCTCACTCCTGCCGATCTTGAGCTGGTCTTCGGATGTCGCACCGATGTGAACCGGTGTGGGATGGCCCTCTTGCTCAAAGCCCTCGACTACTTAGGGTACGTCCCAGACGGTCTTGAGGAAGTTCCATCGGAAGTCCGCAGCTTTATCGCCAGCCAGTTGGGCCTGCTGTGGGATTACTCCGAGCACTATGTCTGGGAGAGTCGCACGCGGGATCAACATCTGTCGTTGATCCGCCGGCACACAGGATGGCGTCCCCCGGACGCGTTCGACAAGGAGGACCTGGACCACTGGCTGCGGCAGCACGCCGCCTGCGAGGTTCAGACGCTGGACGGGCTGTTTGCGTTCGCCTGCCACCGCCTGCGATCTCTCCGAGTGGAATTACCTGCCGAAGGAGAACTGCAGCGTGTGGTCCAAAGCACGCTGAGCGGGTTCTTTCAGGATACCCAACGGCAGATTGCGGCCGCCATTCCCACCGAGGTGCGCCTCCGCATCGACGATCTCTTAGTGGTGCCGGAGGGTCGCGTCCTATCCGAGTTCGAACGAATCAAGGCGGATCCCGGGAAACCAGGGGTCGGTCAATTTGAAGCCGAGGTCGAGAAGCTGCAGGCGATTCGCGCGGTAGGGCTGTCACCGGATCCGTTTGAGGACGTCCCGTGGAAAGTGCTCCAGACCCTGCGACGGCGGGCAATGAACGAGAAGGCCAGCGAAATGCGCGAGCACAGCGACGAGATCCGGTATGCCCTGATGGGGTCTGTGCTCCACATGCGAGGCCTGGAAGTGACGGATGACGTCACCCGCATGGCCATTGAACTGATCCACCGCATCGACGTGCGCTCAGAGAAGCAGCTTCACCGCGAGTGGTTGGCCGATCTCCAACGCGTAGATGGCAAGCTGCAGATTTTGTCCACGGTGGCCAAGGCCGTGATTGAGTCTCCGGATGGGATTGTGCGCGAGGTCCTTTTCTCACGCGTCAAGGAGGAGACGTTCCAGCACCTGGTGGCCGAGTTTGACGTGACCGGTCCCAATCTCCGTCTGCTGCGACAAGCCATCATGCAGCGCAAGTTTGCACGCCACTATCGCCGGATGCTGCCCCTGCTTCTGGACACCCTCCACTTCCGCAGCGACAATCGGTTTCAGCCCCTGATCGCCGCGCTGACCCTCATTCAGCGGCATGTGCATAGCCACCACCGATACTTTCCGGCCGAGGAGACCATCCCACTTGAAGGCGTCGTCACGCCAGCCTGGGAAGAGAAGGTGTGTGATACGAGCGCAGGCGAACGGAAGATCCATCGCCGGTATTACGAACTCTGCGTGCTGCAGAAACTTCAGCGCGCCTTGAAATGCAAGGAGATTTGGGTCGAAGGGTCCTACGCCTTTCGCAATCCAAGCGAGGATATGCCGCGTGACTGGGGTGATGAGCCGCGCCGCCGGCTCCATTATGACGCGTTGGGCAAGCCCATGGACGCGCAGATGTTCGTGCGCGCGCTCAAGGCACGTCTGGTGGAGAGTTTAACGACCTTCAACCGCACCATGCCACAGCTGAATCACGTGCGCATCTTCCATCCCAATAAGCAGGAGGAGCGTGGCTTATGGGCGCTCGCCAAGCTGGAGCGACAGCCCGAAGCGCACAGCCTGGGCCTGATCAAAGAGGCGATCAACACGCAGTACGGGATTTTGGACTTGCTCGATGTGTTCGTGGAAGCCGATCGGCTGGTCGACTTCACGCGCTTCTTTACGCATTCCGGCACCAAGGAAGTTCGTTCCCGCGAGGCCTTGCGTCCCTTGTTGATCCTGGATCTCTTTGCCGAAGGGACGAACACCGGCATCCGGCGGGTGGCCAACGCCAACCACCACTACAGCTACGACGAGCTTCTGTATGTGCGCAAGATGTACTTCTCGCCGGAGGCGCTGCGCAACGCCAATGCCGCCGTGGTCAATCGACTCCTGGCGTTGCGCAATCCACAGCTCTGGGGCCACGGTGCCAGCAGTTGTGCATCGGATGCCACCAAATTTGAGAGTTGGAAGCAGAACCCCATGACCGAGTGGCGGGCTCGGTACAACGGCTACGGGGTCATGGTCTATTGGCATGTGGAGACCAACGCGGTCTGTATTTACTCGCAACTGAAGAGTTTTTCCAACTCCGAAGTCGCGGCCATGATCGAAGGCCTCGTGCGCCATGACACGGACATGCGCGTCGAGAAGAATTTCGTGGACAGCCATGGTCAGTCGGAGGTCGCCTTTGCGTTTTGCGACCTGCTCAACACCGTGCGCCTGATGCCGCGGCTCAAGCGCATCAAATATGAGCGCCTGTATCTTCCTGGCCCTGGGACGGCGATGGAGTATCCCCATCTCGCCGGCACGTTTGCTCGGCCTATCCGGTTTGAGTGCATCGAACAGCAATACGATGAGATGGTGAAGGCCACCGTGGCTCTCAAGCAGGGCACGGCCAGCGCGGACGCCATTCTGAAACGCTATAACTCGTATAACCGGACGCACCCGACCTACAAAGCGTTGACCGAGCTGGGTAAGGCTGCCAAGACCCTGTTTCTGTGTCAGTACTTGTCTTCACGCGAGACCCAGCGCGAAGTGCACGAGGGGCTGAACGTGGTCGAGAACTGGAATGCCACGAATGACTTCATCTGCTACGGTCGCCAAGGCGAGTTGGCAACCAACAGCCGTGAACAACAAGAAGTGGTGACGCTCTCGTTGCAGTTACTGCAAAACTGCTTGATGCTGATCAACACGATTCTGGTCGAACGCACGATTGAACAGGAAGGACTCTGGGGACGTCTCAGCGCCGAGGATCATCGGGCCCTGACGCCGCTCTTCCATGGGCACATCAATCCATATGGCCAGTTCACGCTCGATCTGGCCCGACCGTCATTTTTGAGGGCAGCCTGAGCCATCCTGTCACCATGACGCCGCGTCTTCCAATGGGAGCAATATCAAGCCGCCATGCTCTTCGCTGAAACGGAAGTCTATTGCGTGCCATCGCAGCTTCCCTCCCGTTACCCC
>JAHBWO010000025.1 GCA_019636945.1 Nitrospira sp.
CCCGATCCACCGCACCTCCGTCATTCTCAGCCGCTTCATCTTCGTCATGGCGATCACGTCCATGCAAGTCCTTGTGATTCTCGGTGTGTCGTACCTCTTCGGCGTCCATCCGGCCACCGGGATCCTTGGTGTCGCAACCATTCTCTTGATCGGCATGATGTTCGGCGTCGGCTTGACGGCCATCTCCATGGCCATGGCCTTCTCCGTGAAGAGTCACGGCGATTTCTTTTCCGTCCTGGGATTTCTGTCCCTGCCCATGATTTTCCTGAGTTCCGCGTTAGTGCCGCTCACCGCGATGCCGGGTTGGATGAGCTTTCTTGCGCAATTCAACCCGATGACCTGGGCGATCGATGCCGTACGCCCACTGATCTTGTCAGGCTGGACCGAAGCCTTGCCGCACGTCGGCATGGTGATCCTGGTCATGCTCGTGTTTGATGCCCTCTGTCTCTATGGTGGAGCCAAGGCGTTCCGGCGAGCCATGGGATAATCCCACCCATGAGGCCCTGATCCCTTGACTGACACTGCAATCCGTCGGATGATACCGGTATTGGTCTCACTCGGCAGATCTGTGACCGACGGCAAACGTGACATGATGATTCCTGAAAGTCAGATACGTGCCCTGATTCGCCTCCTCTCCGATGAAGACGACCGCATCGTCCGCACCATCAGCGGAAGACTGATTGATATCGGCCCTTCAGCCGTCCCACTGCTCCAAGAAGCGGAAATTGAACAGCCTGAAATGGCCGACCGCATTGCGTCCGTGCTCGAAGAAATCCGAGGAGGCAAGCTGGAGGACGAGCTGACGGAGCTGGCAGCCCTTCCGGATGAGGCGATGAGCCTTGAAACCGGGGCGTTTCTGATCGCCCGCTACGCCTATCCGACGCTGGACGTGGCTCGCTATCGTGACCAATTAGATACCATGGCCGCCGAAGTTCGGGCCCGTATCGGGCAGCGGGCCTCCGGGGAAGAAGCCGTCAACGCCCTCAACCGCTACCTGTTCACGGAGCAAGGGTTTAAAGGCAACACCAAGAACTATTACGAGGTGGAGAACAGCTATCTCAATTGCGTCATGGATCGACGAGTCGGGATTCCAATCAGCCTGTCGGTGGTGTACCTTCTCATCGGGCAGCGGCTTGCCTTTCCGCTCTTCGGCATCGGGATGCCGGGACATTTCTTGGTGAAGTACGAGTCCGACCGGTACAACATCTTCATCGACTGTTTCAATGGAGGAGCCCTGCTGACGGAAAAAAACTGCGCTCGGTTCCTCACCGAGGCGGGCTACGGGTTTGAAGAGAAATATCTCGAAAAAAGTCAGGTTCGGGCGATTTTGTCACGCATGCTCAAAAACCTCTTGGCCATCTACGCCAAGGCCGACGACTCCGTGAAGATTGCTCGTGTGACCAAGTTCATTGAGATTCTGGGTGGAGCTCCCCGCGAGGAAGGTTTGTAATAACCCACCGCAGCGAACAGGCTGAGGTCGAGGATACAGCTGAGTAGAAGTGAGACCCCGTCAACCTTAGCCGTAACCTTCATGAAGCCGGCCCACTTTCCAATGGCCCGCTCAGCTAGACTCGAATCGTGAGCAAATCCTTCCCCTTCCAGATCTTGCCGTAGTACTCCTCACCAGCCTGAGCTCTGACGTCATAGCGATCGGCAATCGGGTAAAAATGCGAGAGCACGAGCTGCCCCACATCTGCCTCCTTCGCGATCTGCCCGCATTGGCCGGCATGCAGGTGGGCCGGACCCGGACGGTTGGCTGGGAACGAACAATCGAGCACAGCCACATCTGCATCTCGGCATAAAGACACGATCGCCTCGCAGTATTGCGTGTCGCCTGAATACACGACTGTCTTGCCTCGATATTCAATTCGATAGCCGACACTGGAGAGATCCGGGACATGGACGACGGGTTTCGGAACGATACGAGTGTCCCCGATCCTGAACGGTTTGTTCGTGACTTCCTTGAATGTCACCTTGAATGGCGCCGGGGAAAAGCTGGGAAAGCTCTGCATAATCGATTGCAACAGTCGGATCGTGCCTTTTGGACCGATCAGCGTCATCCCCGGGCGAGAGCCACCTCCATATTTGGCATAGATGACCGCGTCGAAAAAGAAGGTGATGAAGTCTGAAAAATGATCGGCGTGGAAATGCGAGAACAAGAGATGCGTAATCGTGTGCCGATTGACGCCGGTTTTGATCAGATTCATCAAGGTACGAGGGCCGAAATCCAGTATGATGTTCTGATCAGTGCGTACCAGATACCCGGCAGCGGCACGCGTGGGATGAACGTTGGTTCCGGACCCAAGGATAGCTAGGCGCATGGCGTATTCATCCTTCTCATCTATCAAGGCCCGAAAGGATGACTTCCGCTTCGAGCAACTCAGGATTAGAAGCCCGTACGGTAATCTTCGAGCAAGCCGCTTGCAACACACTTCTTGCGGCATCCGATCGGTTCAGTTTTTTCAAGAGTCTCCCCATGCTCATGGCGGCTCGAAGCTCAAACATCGTCGCATGCTGTTCCTGCGCGATCTTCACGGCTCCGGCAAAGCACTGCTCCGCTTCAAAAACGGATGACTCAGATTGTTCCAGCAGGAGCTCGCCTTGCAGACGAAGCAATTCCGCCTGCCAACAACGTTCTCCCTCAACGCGAACAAGCTTCTGGGCCGCTGACAATGCAGCCAATCCTTCATCGATACGTTTCCTCCGCAAGTAGACTTCTGCGAGCATCGCCAACGTAAACGCGTTGTTGAGTCTGACGCCTGCTGCTTGTGCAGCGGAGAGACCGTTCACTAACTGATCCAGCCCTTCGTCACGCCCCTTCTCAGCCAGAGCCCATCCGTGCAGGGAAGTCGCCCACGCCAATGTGACTTCAAACGAGTACTTGGTGGAAATGGCGATGGCTTCTGCGGAAAGAACCAGAGTTTTGTCCACATCCCGGATAGTGGAATAGACCCAAGAAACCGTCGCCAATGCAAACGCCAGAGTGAAGGGATGCTCTAGCTCCCGTGCCATGTGAATGGCCTCTTTCGCCAGCCCCTCGACCTCATCGACCTCGCCCAATATCCAGAGTGTTCGGGCCAACATAATTCTGGCGGTGATGCCGGGGTCTTGAGTATACGGTTGGGGCTGTGATTGGTGTCTCTGAGGGTTATACAGAGACTTGGCCGCGAGGAGATGGGTTTTAGCTTCGTCGAACCGGCCAAGGAGAGTATAGGCTGAGCCGATGCTTTCGTGGGCTCGAATGAGCAAGTCCGGATTCTGCTTGCGGCTCGCGAAGGCCAGGAGGTGTTCGGCCAGGTCGCACGCTGTTGCGAGCGAGCCTCCGACCAAATGAAACACCCACAACCCCCACACCGCTAGAAAGTAATACTCGGAATCGCCGTGGCCTTGAGAAAGCTCGCGCGCCCGAAGATAATTCCGCTCAATCTCCGCCGATGCATATCCCTTCACCGTGACGAGTGGGGCTCCACGCACAATGAGCAGGTCCAACTCCAACCCATCACGCTCAGGCCCTGCCGGCAATTCGTTCAGCAACGCCAAGGCACTCTTGAAATAGTTCAGTGCTTCGACATTGGCCGATCGTGTGACATCTCTGTGCGCGGCAAGGCGCCAATACTCAACAGCAGGCCCGTTCAATCCCGCCTGTTCATAGTGATATCCCAGCAACTCAGGTTCTGTTTTGACCCGTTCCTCGAACCGACTCTCCAATGTTTTCCCAATGCGGGCATGGAGCACCCGGCGTGCTTTTTTGGGCAATGTGCTGTAGGCAGCATCTTGAATGAGCGCATGCTTGAACATGAATTTGGCCGTCGGGATCTCACCCTCCTGAAAGATGAGCCCCGATGCACCAAGCGAGTGAAGTGCATCCTTCAACTCACCCTCCGTGACATCGACGGTCTCCCGCAACAATTCATAGCTAAACTCCCGCCCGATTGCAGATCCAATCTGGACGATCTCTTTCGCTGGCCCCAACCGGTCGATCCGCTCCATGAGCAAGGCTTGCAAGCTATCCGGAATAGACAACTCCTTCAATGGCTCCTTCAGGCTGAAGGTGCTGTTCCCTTCCGTGAGTAGACCGGATTCCAGGAGGTTTTCTGTCAGCTCTTCGAGATAAAGAGGTACCCCATCAGTCTTCGCAAGGATCGCCTGTTGGACCTCCGGCGGAAGAGCTCTCCCACCGGTCATCGAGGCAACAAGCTCGGCGCTTTGCCGGCGTGGAAGCCGATTCAAGGTTAACCCTGTGACATGGCCATACTGCGTCCATGCCGACATAAAATCAGGTCGAAACGTGATCAACAACAACACGCGCATCTGCTGAATGCGGTCGATGATTCGTGTCACAAGGTCTATCGTGGTCGGATCAAGCCAATGGGCATCTTCCACGATGAGGAGTGTCGGACGATGATCCGCCAGCCGCTGAAGCTGCCGCACGAGCGCGTCAAGCGTCATGTCCTTCCGTTTATCCGACGACATCGTGAGCAGCGAGTGCTGGACCTCTCCGGGAGTTGACAAGAGCTCTGCCGACAAAGACACCGTGGTCTGGTCGTCGATGCCGATGCTGCGAACAAAGGTGTGAAGCTTTGTTCGTTGCGTATGGGGATCGTCTTCACTTGTCAGCGCCGCTGCCTGCCGGAGGCAATGGATCACGGGATATAGCGCCGTATTCGTGTGATACGGTGAACATTGCAATTCGATCGTCTGGTGAGGCTCATCTACCAGCCGGTCTCGCACGCTGCGGCACAGTCGTGACTTACCGATGCCGGCTTCTCCGCACAGGAGCACAACCTGTCCATCCCCACCAACTGCTTCGCGCCAGCGCCCCAAGAGCAGTGCCGATTCGTGCTCCCTGCCGACAAAACTCGCCAATCGTGCCGCTCGGTACGACTCGAATCGACTGGTCGATGCCTTTGTACCAAGAACCCGCCAGACCTGGATCGGCTCGTCGAACCCCTTGAGGGACACGCTTCCATGGTCCGTGAATTCAAACTCATTGCCGACGAGCCGCTTCGTCGCCGAATCCACGACCAATTGATTGGGCGCGGCCAGACTTTGAAGCCGGGAGGCCAGATTCGGCGTTTCGCCGAACACCGACCGTTCCTTGGCCGTTTCTTGCCCGATAAGTTCCCCAACAATCACTTTCCCCGTTGCAATTCCGACTCGTACGGCAATTTCGGATTCCTGAGACGAAGAATGCTCTCGAGGAAAGGTTCTCACCAAATCTCGTATTGCCAGACCGGCATGGATCGCGCGTTCCGCATCATGTTCGTGCACATGCGGATATCCGAAATACACCAACAGTCCATCACCCATATACTTTGCGACATACCCGTTGAACCGCCCAACCGCTTGACTACAGGCGTCCAAAAACCGTCGGACAATTTCTTGCACGTCTTCGGGGTCTAACCGGCGAGCCAGTGCGGTAGATCCGACAAGATCACAAAACATCACGGTCAACTGTCGTCGCTCTGCGTGATCGCGACCGGAAGTCGGCGGCGTGAGTACCGAAGACGCGGGGATGGCTGCAGACTGCGCGTGCTCAAGCCCGCTGCGTTGCGACAACTCTGCGATCGCACGCAGGAGCTTTTTCCGATGGCCCAGGAGCACACCCAAGGACGTCAAGTCCTCGTCGGTCAGCTCAGGCAACACGTCCCACGTGATGGCATTCTGCCGGAACGCATCCTGATAGCAATCGAGACCGAGGCTTTCGAGCCAGGCTGAGATGCGATCATTCATGGGCATTATCCCGCAGACGAGAGCCGATGGAAAATCGGCCTCCATCGCACGGTCCTGTGGAAGATTCTCTACAATCGTGTCGAGTCTGACCGGCAACGATTGATGGCCGAGTATGACCATTGCCGCAAGAGCCTGTCAATTACGGCGCTCCTGCACCAGCCATGACTCGGCGTTGCTCGAATAGGAAGGGCATGAAGTGAGAGCCCCCGGTCGATTCGTTGACGATCGGTTGATTGCACCCGTATGATCCCTCACCCATGATCACGATGCGGCGTCACGAGCAGGGGCAGGTGAATCCCGCGCTCCTCATCACTCTCATCATCTGTCTCATTACAGGCGTCTGGGTCTGGAAACGGCTTTCGCTCGAGACACAAGATTACCTGGTCGATCAGGCCGTGCCGATGACCGCCATTGGGCTGGTCTGTGCCCTTCTCTTGTTCATCCCAATCAGAATGCTTCGGCGCCGCCAGGTGCGATCACGAGAACGAACCAGGCTGTTGACGTTGTTTCACCGAGAAACGGTTCAAGAGAAACAGCTCGAACTGGTTTTTGCACTGCTGGAAAACAACGAGTACCACATCGATGGACTTGAATCCGTGGTCCCAGCCTTGAAAGAGCTGTTGGCAACAACCCTCCAACGGGCATTAGGCGACAAACAGCATCGCATCCGTGGCATGGCAGCCAGCCATCTCGGTGCGTTACAAGATTTGTCAGCGGTCCCGCTGCTAGTGAAGGCTCTGGACGATGACCATGCCCACGTCCGTGCCTGCGCTGCGTTGGGACTCGGGCGACTCCGGGCAACGGAAGCGCGTGATCGTCTAAAAGCAGCGATGGAGCATGATTGGGATCAAACTGTCAGAAGCCGAGCGAGGGAAGCACTGGAACAGATGCGGTCCTAACATCACGCCAATAGACATTCACGACACTGAAGCGGCAATGTTGCTCGGAAATCTGTCCATTCCTATACCCATTCGATTACCGCGATCTCTGGTCGGCAGTTCCATCGAAAGGGAAGAAAGGACCACCCCACTCCACGGTTGACATACAGTCGGTGCACACCTGATCGATGCCAACCTGCTATCCGGCCACCACATCCGGGTGGAAGCCAGAAGGTCGGAATCCCCGGTACACGCCACTGCCCACCGTGACTGTGCCCACAAAGAATCAAGTCAATGGCGTGGTGCGGTTCCACCTGATCAAGAATATTGGGCGCATGGGCCAGCAGCAGTGTAAAGCGATGGTCCGCCCGAGCCGGAAGACAGCGCAGATCAGCGCGGTGGAGTGATGGATCATCGACGCCGACGATCATCAGCTCTCCCCCTGTCACTGAGACGACAGCACTCTGGTTCACCAACAAGAAGATCTTGTGCCGATCGGCCAGTTCGGCATACTCTGCCACCGAGACACCGCTGTAATGATCGTGATTGCCCAGGGTCATGTAGATTGGCGCGATAGCGCGAAGACGGCCAAGAAACCGGAACAGATGCGGCAGCCCTTCTGGTACATTGAGCAGGTCGCCGGTGATCACGATCCAGTCCGGCTGGAGGTCGCCGACGATCTGGACCATACGATCATGCCGCGAACCACATCGATCGATATGCAGGTCGGTGAGATGGACCGCACGGCGACCGGCAAGTAACCTATGCATATGGGTATGGTGAGTCACTTCATAGTCGGAAAGACCATATTCCCAGTCTGGAGCAAAGCTGAAGAGCTGGTAGAGGGGATGCCCCAGAGCATGGCCGATAGAAGCTCGCACGAGATCAGGCCATGACGACGTGCGCCGCGTGCTCATCCTATACCCCTTGATCCTTTCTTCACATGGATAGGAAAAAGTATAGCAGGTGGTCGTCGAGCCCAAATCGTACGAGGGACCAATGGAACGACTGAGCGAACCCTATCTCACGAACGACCTTCCTGGAATCAGTGGACGAATTCGCTCTGTACCGGAAGACTTTCAGGTTGAAGAGCGGCCACTCTACCTGCCTTGCGGCGAAGGGGAACATCTCTACGTCACCATCACGAAACGCGGACTGTCCACACCCGACCTCGTCCGACGGCTCTCCTCAACATTAGGAATCAAGGCACAAGCGATCGGTGTCGCAGGCCTGAAAGACGCACGAGCCGTTACGACACAGATGATTTCCCTGCAAGGCGTGTCGCCCGAACAGGTCGCTGACCTCTCCGTCGATGACACCATCCTGAATGTGACCGTTCTAGGGCGACATCGCAATCGGCTCCGTACCGGTCACCATGCCGGTAATCGTTTCCGTCTGACCATTCGTGAGATTGCCGGCCACGCCAAGGAAACCGTCCCGGCAGTTCTTGAGCAGCTCACCAGGCGCGGAATCCCCAACTACTTCGGGCCCCAACGGCAAGGGAAGGATGGGGCCAACTACCAAATCGGCGCGGCCTTACTCCATGATGCCCGTCGACGTGACAAGATGAATCGGAACCAGCGCATCTGGTATCTCAATACCTATCAGTCGTTTCTGTTCAATCGGATTCTCGCCCGCCGGATTGATCAGATCGATCGTCTGTTCATAGGCGACTGGGCGATGAAGCAGGACAACGGCGCCTGCTTCCAGGTTGACGATGCGGAGAAGGAGCAGCCGCGCGCGGATCGCTTTGAGATCAGCCCGACCGGGATTCTCTTCGGTTCGCGCGTGTCCTGGGCCGGCGGTGAGCCAGGAGCAATCGAAGAAGCCGTCATTACCGAAGCAGGCGCAACCAAAGATACCCTCATTACCTCCGCCAAGGCCTGTGGCTTCCGTGGCGAGCGCCGCGCACTTCGTGTTCCCCTCACTGAGCTGGACTGTTCACTGAACGGTGATATCCTCACGCTCTCATTCAGTCTGCCTCCCGGCGCCTATGCCACGAGTGTGCTTCGTGAATTGATGAAAACCCCTTCGACACATTCCTCGTCCTGAACTGTCGTTTTCTTCTCCCTGTTTCACCGAGTGATAGAATACCAATAGAGGCGGTGAGTAAAGCGATGAGCACCTACCACGAAACTGTCGTCCTGCAGGGACACATCATCGACTCGCTCATACTGGCGAAGGTCCTGGACTGTATCGTGATGATGGGTGGTACCTTCGACCTTCAGGACGTCAACATCGGAAAGACGCGGGAACAATCATCCAGCGCCCGCATTGTGATCAGAGCCGCCTCCAAAGCGCTCTTAGACGAGATCCTCAACGCGATTCAACCCCATGGCGCCTTGATCGAGCGTGGGACAGACTGTCGGACTGAACCAGTGCCTGACGATGGGATCCTTCCCGATACCTTCTATGCCACCACCCATCTGCCCACTCAGATCCGAATAGCTGGTCGCTGGCTTGACGTCGATCGAATCGAGATGGATCTTGCGATCGTGGTCAATGAGGAAGGCTCTGCGGCCCATGCTATTCCGATGGGAGACGTTCGTCGCGGAGATCGCGTCATTGTCGGGCGAGAGGGGATTCGGGTCATCCCGCTGCAACGCCCACAGGAACGTGATGTCTTTGGCTTCATGGAGTCTCAGGTGTCCGCTGAGCGGCCCCATGGTCATATCATCGCCGATATTGCAACACGAATGCGTCAATTGCGAGAACGGCATCGGCAGGGACAGACAGATGCCAAGGTTTTATTGGCCGGTGGACCGGCCATCATTCACGCCGGTGGGCGCGATGCACTCACCTGGCTAATCGAACAGGGGTTTATTCACATCATTTTTTGCGGCAATGCCCTCGCGGCCCACGATATGGAAGCAGATCTGTACGGCACTTCTCTCGGTTACAAACTGGCCGGGGGACAGCCCCTTCCGCATGGGCATGAACATCATTTGCGAACCATCAATCGCATCCGTACGATTGGCAGCATTGAGGCTGCGGTGCATTCAGGAGTAGTCAAACAGGGAATTATGGCAGCTTGTGTCCGCCAGACAGTGCCGGTAGTTATGGCCGGCACGATTCGCGACGACGGCCCCCTCCCCGGCGTGATCACGGATTCGGTTCATGCCCAGCAAGCCATGCGCGCGTTGATTCCTGGCGTCGGCTTGGCGCTCCTGGTCGCTTCCACCTTGCACTCCATCGCAACAGGCAATCTGCTGCCGGCCACCATCCCGACGGTCTGTGTGGATATCAATCCTTCCGTCCCCACCAAGCTGGCTGATCGTGGCAGCTTTCAAGCAGTCGGTCTCGTCATGGATGCAGGGTCATTTCTGACCGAGGTGGGCAGAACTTTAGGAAGGCCAGTATGAGCCGTCTTCTCGTCTGCCCGCCAGACTTTTTCGGCATTGAGTATGAGATCAATCCCTGGATGCGGCTCAGCAACCGAGTCGACCACGAGCGGGCTATGTCACAGTGGCATACCTTGATGAGGGTTTTTGAACAGGAGTTAGGCGTCGTACTCGAACACATACCCCCTATTCCTGGATTGCCGGATCTCGTGTTTACAGCCAATGCCGGTGTCGTGGTCGGGCAAACTGCCGTGGTGAGCCGCTTCCGCTATCCAGAACGGCAACGGGAGGAAGCCCATTTCAAGCACTGGTTTCGTGAGCACGGCTATGACGTGATGACAATCGACGCCGGTCTTCACTTTGAGGGCGCAGGCGATCTTCTGGGATTTCCCAACGTCTGGTTCGGTGGCTATCGGCAGCGATCGGATATCGGCGTGTACCCGATCCTCGGCGAGCGTTTTCATCGGGAAATTATTCCGCTCGAACTCATCGACCGTCGCTTCTACCATTTGGACACCTGTCTCTGCCCATTAAGCGGCGGCGAGCTGCTGTATTTTCCCGCCGCATTTGATCACTACGGACGGGAAGTGCTTGCCGCGCGCATCCCCACCGAGCGTCATCTGGTCGTCCCTGAGCACGAAGCGCTGAAGTTTGCTTGCAACGCAGTCTGTGTGCAGAAGCATGTGGTTCTTCCTGCCGGATGTCCCACGACGGAAGGCTTGCTGCAGGAACGGGGATATGACACCCATGCGGTTCAGCTCGATGAGTTCATGAAGTCGGGAGGATCAGCCAAATGCCTGACGTTGGCGCTGGATTGAGCAAAGTCATCGGTCATTAGCCAATCAATGGACAGACACGAATCTATTCTGACCAATGACGAATGACCGCTGACCACTCACTTTGTCCTGAACAGAAACGCCCCATACATCCCAGCAATCGCAATGGTCACGAGCTCAATGGTCAGAAGCATCCGGCTCACCACGGCCTCCGCGGCAGGAGGAGAGAGGATGAAATGCATGCCGAGAAATTCCGGGGTCTGATTCGGTGGCGTTTCCCATGGCGGGAACAGCAGCGCCAGAATCAGCACCACGACCATGCCGTAGAGGATGGAAAGGTTGAGCTGATCGGGAGGGATCGCACGAGGTTCAGCGCTCGATGTACGCTCCGCAGTCCCATCAAGCCGCCGACCGCACTGAACACAAAACCGGTTAATTTCTGGTTGCGATCGACTACAAGTGGGACAGAGTTGCATGGATAGGCATTCCCAGTAGATCACCTACATACATGGGAATGCCCCCGAGATGCTAGCCCGCTGAGTAGTTAGAAGTGATAGCCCACCCCAAAGGAAAAGATGATCGGATTATACGTTGCCGTAAAGCCAAAGCCTCCGGCTTCAGTTGCGTCAAAGTCGAACCGAGTGTAATTGTACCGTACCTCTCCATATCCCGAGATATGCTTCGTAAAGAAGTATTCGCCACCCAGCTTCACGTTGAGACCAACTTTCGTTGAACCCTGTGTCCCCTGAAACCCAACCTCTGTCGTCTCAATTCGAGACAAGAATATCGCAGGCCCCACGCCGGCATACGGCTGAAATCGTGCCTTGTTGTAACGAAACATGAGATTGAACGGCGCAATGGTGATCACTCGAAAATTGTCGCCCGGAAAGACGTTCGTCACACTCCCACTCGTGACTGAGCCTCCAACAACGACGGTTCCGGGAAGAATACTGACTCTCGTTGGTCCCTGCTCAATGTGGGGGTTGCTGTAGTAGGCTTCCAGTTCAAGCCCAAGCCAGTTCACCTTTGGAAAGTAGTACCCAATCTTCCCACCCCACACGGGAGAACTGGCCAGATCGCGCCCTGACATTGACCCCCGTGGAGTGAGAAAGGATCCGGGGGGCGCACTGAGATCGGTAATCTCAACTCGCGTGAGCTTGTTGTTGTCGCCAAAGAACGTCGTTCCAACTTGTCCACCAATGTACATTTCTGAATAGCTGCTGGAGACGTTCAAAGACATCAGAAGAACCGTAAGCCACAGCGCTCGCTTCCCGATTCCTGATCCAATTTCCCGCACAATCCCTGGTTTCATCACCACTTCTTCCTGATCGCCGCGTTCGTTGCGATGCCCCATCCGCTGGTTTGATCCGGTCGCGTCAACCCATACGCCAAACCCTCACCAAGCACCCCGCAGATTCCATGCCATGTCACAAGAGATTGATTCCACGCCTCCCTAGCGAATTTTGAGAATGGGAAGTCCCCATTCCATTCGTTGACAGGTTCTTGAGGCCGTTCCTATAATCGGCCCCCACAAGTGTTCTTGGTGATCATGTGGAGATCAGACTGAGTTCTTATGCCTGGTTCTATCAGCAAGATGTGTGTGATCGGTGCAGGGGCTTGGGGTACCGCCCTGGCCAAGCATCTGGCCGAGAAGGGGATGGAGATACGTCTATGGGCCTATGAACGGGACGTCGTTCACGCCATCAACACCTCTCAGGAAAACCCGATTTTTCTCAAGGGTGTCGCTCTCCCGCGCGCGTTGATCGCCACCGCATCTCTGGAAGAAGCGACGAATTCGTGTGACGGACTGGTGTTTGCCGTACCATCACATGCCACGCGATCCGTGATTCAAAAGCTGAGACTTTTCCTATCCAGTCCCATGCCCTTGATCTGTGCGACCAAGGGCATCGAAGAAGACACGGCCAAGTTGATGACACAGGTGATGGAGGACGAATTGCCACCCTCCATGCACGACACCCTGATGGTGCTCTCAGGACCCAGCTTTGCCGCTGAGCTGAGCGCGGGTCTCCCTACCGCCGTGTGCCTCGCAGGCAGGGACTCGCAGCTCGTTCGGCGGTTTCAGAACGCGTTGATGACCCCGGTATTACGCGTGTATGCCGACAGCGATCTCCTGGGCGTCCAGCTGGGAGGGGCCTTGAAGAATGTGATGGCGCTGGCCGCCGGCGTCATCGATGGTCTGGAGCTCGGACTGAATGCTCGTGCCGCCCTCATCACCCGTGGGTTGGCAGAAACCATTCGGCTCGGTGTCGCGATGGGAGCGGATCCTCGTACATTCTATGGACTCTCCGGCGTCGGTGATTTGGTCTTGACCTGCACCGGAACACTCAGTCGCAATCATTCGGTGGGTGTACGCCTCGCCAAAGGTGAACGACTCGAGACAATCATCAACGGGATGCAGGCCGTCGCCGAGGGCGTCAGAACCGCTCGCGCCGCGTTCACCCTGGCCTTGCGCCACCAGGTTGAGATGCCCATCATTCGAGAGATCAACGCCGTCCTCTATGAGAATAAGTCCTGTCGCCAGGCGGTCAGTGATCTGATGGAGCGGGATGCCAAATTGGAAAAGGGATGAACATGATTGCAGAAGGGCTTGAACAGTTACTTCGACAGATTCACGCGGGGCAGCTGACCGTAGAACAGGGACTCCAGCGCCTGCGATCTCTCCCATTTGAAGATCTCGGTTTTGCGTCCCTTGATCACCATCGGTCGCTCCGGCAGGGATTTCCCGAAGTCGTGCTCTGCGAAGGGAAAACCACCGAACAGGTCGCGGTAATTGCACGGGCCTTGATCAAAAAAGGAGGCCCGTTCCTCGCCACCCGTGCGGAGCCCACAATCGCCCGGGCGATTCGCCGCCTCGATCGTCGGGCGCGGTACTATCCGGACGCACGTCTTGTCGCGATCCATCCGGCACGGCAAAAGGCGCAAGGCCACATTCTAGTGGTGACCGCCGGCACAGCCGATGTCCCGGTCGCGGAAGAGGCCCGCATCACCGCTGAAGTGATGGGGAGTCATGTTGAACGCCTCTACGACGTTGGCGTTGCGGGCATCCATCGCCTCCTTGGGAAGAAAGACCGCCTGTTTGATGCCCGGGTCATTGTCGTGGTTGCCGGAATGGACGGCGTCTTGCCCAGTGTCGTAGGGGGGCTTGTTCACTGTCCGGTTATCGCCGTCCCGACGAGCCGAGGGTATGGAGCTAGTTTCGGCGGAGTGGCTGCATTGTTGACGATGCTCAACTCCTGCGCGGCAGGTGTGGGGGTCATGAATATCGACAACGGCTTCGGCGCCGCCTGTCTCGCACATCGGATCAACATGCTCGGAGTGAAGAGCGGCCGGCCATGAGCTGATCGGAGAGATCAGTTGACTTCGAGGGTGCCCCGTTTCGGCCAAGCGACCGTCAACGTCCGAAGCCCCTTTTCACCGTTGGCTAGCAATTTTGTCCGCACCTCATACGCATAGGTCCCGGCCCCGGCAACCTGCTTACGATGATCCTGGCCATCCCACTGAAGTTCGACCACTACCTTAGGGCGCTCCTGCTCTCCGTTCCTCGTCGACGTGATTGGAATAGGCTGTCGATGCGTCAGAAACCGAAGTGAGGTTTTGGATGGAGAACTGATGAGGGAGGTGACTTCCAGAATCAGAGCTCGATCGATTTCCCTCGGAAGCTGAACCGTTACTGAGAACTGAACCGGCCCATTGCCCTGCGTATAGGGCATCGGAGCAATATTGAGATCGATGATCTTGAGCTCAGGTTCTGGCCTTGGAGCACGAGATGGCTTGTCCTTTGCAAAACTCTCAGTCAAAGGAAAACCGGCCACAACACTGTACAAACAGAGTAGCCCGAACGTCAGTCCTCTACATCGTTGTCGGTGTGATCTTGTGAACAACAGAACACCTGCCTTCGGCAAAAATATGTGATGGATCCACAGTGACTCACAGTCACCACAAGCAACTCATCGTTTAATGGGGGATAACATAGCCTCCAGGAGCTGTCAACGAAGCATCAACAATGAACCAGTGATTGCCGTTCGGCCAGACCTTCGGTAAGATGTGCGGTCTTTTTCATTGTTGACTAAGGAGAGGCGTGGGCCGACATCTGCATTTCGATTGTTTTTCTGGCGTGAGCGGGGACATGGTCTTGGGCGCATTGGTCAGCGCAGGGCTGCCATGGGCCGACCTCGTGAACGGCCTTAATCGGCTGAAGCTATCCGGCTACACATTGCGGAAACGGGCGGTCCATCGTGGCGCACTCCATGCCGTGAAGGTCGACGTGTTGATCCAACAGGGGTTTCATCGGCCTCTGACGCTCTCCCGTATTCGAAGTATTATTATGCGCAGCACACTCCCAAGTCCGGTCAAAGCACGCAGCCTCTCCGTCTTCGACCGATTGGCTGACGCAGAAGGACTGGCCCATCAGGTCCCGGCGAAAGACGTGCACTTTCATGAAGTGGGAGTCGTCGATTCATTCATCGACGTGGTGGGAGGCGTACTCGGATGCTACCTCCTGAATGTGACCCGTGCGACCTCCTCCCCGATCAATGTGGGAGCCGGTTCGATTCAAACGTCCCATGGTCGACTACCTGTGCCAGGGCCAGCTGTAACGGCATTAGCCGAAGGCATTCCCGTCTATTCCGATGGCCCATCGCACGAACTTGCCACACCCACCGGCGTGGCATTGGTGCGGACGTTGGCGTCGGAGTTCGGCCCCCTGCCGGTCATGCGCAGTGTCGCAGTTGGATATGGGGCCGGAGACCGTGATCCACAAGACTGGCCAAATGTGCTGCGCGTATTTCTGCAAGATGACTCGGCACCTGAGACCTATCACACTGAGCGCATCATGCAAATTGAGACGAATCTCGACGACCTGAATCCGCAGATTTACGAGCACGTCATGGAGCAACTTTTTGAACTTGGAGCCGTCGACGTGGCCCTGGTTCCCGTTGTTATGAAAAAAAGTCGCCCTGGAGTGTTACTGACCTGCCTCACTCCGAAGGAACGGACGAATGCGGTGCTTGAGATTCTCTTCCAGGAAACACCCACGCTCGGCGTGCGACTACAGGAAGTCACTCGCCAGATCCTCCCGCGTCGTATTGTTCCAGTCTCAATACGGGGAGGAACCGTTCGCATGAAGGTGGCCGATCTGGGTGCGGGCTGGGACAAGGCGGCACCGGAATATGTCGACTGTCAATCTATTGCGAGACGATCCGGTCGTCCGCTCAAGACCGTCATGGAGGAAGCTTTGCACGCCTATCAACAAGCGAGCCAGAAGAAATTGCGGAGCCGCGCATGAGCACCTTGTACTACATTCTCCTGTTCCTGGTCTCTGTTGTGGTGACACTGGGTGGATGTGCACTGTTCACAAATGCGATCGAATGGCTGGGTAAACGCCTCGGCATTTCCGAAGGGGCGGTTGGGAGTATCTTCGCAGCCATCGGCACCACCCTGCCTGAAACCTCGATTCCGATCATTGCCATTTTCTTCGGCGAAAGCCCCGAGGAGATCGATGTCGGATTAGGCGCCATCCTCGGTGCACCGTTTATGCTCAGCACGCTGGTGCTGCCGATCCTGGCGCTGTTAGTAGTGCTGTACGCACGCGCAGGCAAACGGACCGGACAATTTCATCTTAACTACCGCGATGTCCTCACGGACCTGACCTTCTTTATGATCGGCTACCTGGTGGCACTGGGGTGCGCCTTTGAACGATCGAGACTGATCCATCTGATCGCCGCCGGGGGATTGATCTGTTTGTACATCTACTACATGAAACTGAAGTTTGCACCGGCCGAAGCTGGGGAAGGTGGTGAGCTGGACCCTCTCATCTTCGATAAAACGGCGACAACCCCCTCGCATCTGATGATCGCATTTCAAGCCTTGTTAGGGTTGGGAGGCTTGATCTTGGGCGCTCATTTGTTCGTGATGGCAGCGGAATCGATGGCAGGATTGTTCTCTATGTCGCCGCTGATTTTGACGCTCCTCATCGCGCCATTGGCCACTGAACTCCCGGAAATGTCCAATAGCTTTCTGTGGCTGTATCGGAAGAAAGACAAGCTCGCCGTGGCCAATGTGACGGGTGCCATGGTGTTTCAAGGCACGCTTCCTGTCTCACTCGGGCTGATCGGAACTGAATGGGTCATCGCTCCCTCCGCGTTGACGACCATGGTCTTGGCGGTACAGGCAGTAGGGCTCTGCCTCCTTCAGATTCTGCTTGGAGGGCGTTGGCGACCGTGGTTGCTGGGGGCTGGCGCTCTCTTCTATATCGGCTATACCATCTACCTCTATGCCAGCTAGAACCAACCCAATTCGAAGAGTCTCGACCTCCTCATCACTCCCATTGCTTGGAATCACGATGGGAGACCCGGCAGGCATTGGCCCGGAAGTGATCGCTAAAGCTCTGTCCGGAGGACGGCTGCACAAAATTTGCCGACCCCTGGTGATCGGGTCGCTTTCTGTCATGATTCGTACCGTTAAGACGCTGCGACTCAAACTGACTGTCCTCCCCATCGATGGCCATGAAACGCCAGCACCCCGCCCGGGCACCGTGGCCATCCTGGACCCACTGAGCACCCCATTGGGCCGATTTACACCAGGCCTTGCAGCGGCCGAAACCGGGGCGGCGTCAGTCAACTTCATTAAGAAAGCCGTAGAACTCGCCCAATTGGGCTGCCTCGATGGGATCGTGACCGCTCCGATCAATAAAGAAGCCATCAACATGGCGGGCTGCCGATACCCTGGACACACCGAATTATTGGCCGACCTGACCCAGGCGAAGGAATCCGGCATGATGATCGTGGGCGGCCCATTGCGGATCATGTTCGTCACGACACATGTCGCAATTAAAGAGCTTCCGACGCTGCTGACTCAAGCGAGGATTGAAAAAGCGATCCGGTTGGCTCACATGGCACTTACCACGTTATTTGGAGTCAAACGACCGAAGATCGGAGTGGCCGCACTGAATCCGCATGCGGGCGAACATGGCCTATTCGGAAATGAGGAAGCTCGCATCATTCTTCCGGCAGCCCGGACAGCCCAAGCGCAGGGCATTCTTGCCAGTGATCCATTGCCCGCCGACACGCTGTTTGGAAAGGCCGCAAAGGGACAGTATGACGGGATTGTGGCCTTGTACCATGACCAGGGCTTGATTCCGCTGAAGCTCGTGGCGTTCGGCACCTGCGTGAATCTCACCGTCGGCTTACCCATCATTCGCACATCCGTCGACCATGGAACAGCCTTCGACATTGTGGGGAAAAGAGTGGCCGACCCGGGAAGCCTGATCGAAGCGGTCACCTTGGCGGCACGAATCGCTCAGCGACGTGTCAAGAAAGGGCGTGCTCACCATGCCGCTTGATCGCGCGACGCAGTTGACCGCTATTCGACAACAGATCGCGGAACTGGATGCGCTTGCGCAACAAACCTGTCAGGACCTGAATACCGTGGCGGGAACAGAACGAGTCGCAAAGTGGAAATCATGCACCATGGCACTGCTCACCGCGACAGTCGGCGACGCAGACGGGCACGCGTTCGCCCGTATCCAACCAGGACCATCCTTCACCAACGACTTGCTTGAAGAATTTACTGACCTCGTGGAGTGTTACCGTACGCCGCTGGTTCGCCTCCTCGACAAACTCGCTCGTTCATCTCCGCCCGGGAGCTGAAGGTGGACTCAACATCTTCTCCCGCGGCGATCAGGCGGCTTGGACAAAATTTTCTTGTGGACCCGAACATCGTTCGCAAGATCGTCGCACTCGCGGAACTTTCATCCGCTGACACCGTCCTCGAGATCGGCCCGGGCCGAGGCTTCCTGACGGAAGCCCTGTGCCGAGCCGCCGGCCACATCACCGCCATTGAGATTGATCCTCGTCTCCACACGTTTCTATCTGAACGAACCGCGCATCTTGGGAATTTAACCCTCCTACTCGGCGATGCCCTGACCTGTTCAATCGAACACTTACCGATCGGGACCATCGTCGTCGCCAATCTCCCCTACTATATTTCCACTCCGCTCTTATTTCGGCTCCTGTCTCAAGGCAATCGTTTCGCCCGCATGGTCCTGATGCTTCAAAATGAAGTCGCGGATCGTCTTATCGCAAAACCTGGGAGTTCAGATTACGGTGTCCTCTCTGTGATGGCCCAATACTCCGCAAATATTTCAAAGGCATTCAAAGTTTCCCCGCAGTGCTTCCGCCCTCGACCCGAAGTTGATTCAGCTGTTGTGCTGCTGCATGCACTCGAACCGCGAGTGCGCCATCCTGAAGCGGAGCGACGGTTCACCACGCTTGTACGAGCCGCGTTCGCTCACCGACGGAAGACACTCGTGAACTCACTTCGGAACGAAGGGTATGATTCGAAGCTTGTCGAAACAGCCCTGGCAACACTTCACCTCCCACCCTCGCTTCGCGCTGAAACCCTTCCTTTGGAACAGTTTCTCGAGTTAGCCCGTTGCATGGAGGATGTGACGTAACCGGTATCCTGTACCTCAAAGTGAGACAATACCGATGACGGCATCATTCCCAAGCACCGTACAAACTCGCTCGCCCGCAAAAGAAATGTCCTGAAGGTATGGCAGGCTGTCGAAGCCCATTCCAAAGCGCACCCCATCTCCACCACGTGGTAGCCATGAGCGACGTTCAATTGGTTCGCGGCGTTTACTGAGGGCGCAAGTGTATTTTGAACATCACCCGGCGGCTCCGCTCCCGATCCAGGCCTCCTGCATCGTCCCGTAGAAGATTCTGTCTCCCACGACCATTCGCCGTCGCCTTTTGTAGAAAACATTCGTACGCCCAGGGAAGCTTCTCACGGACGATCTCCACGCTCTTGGCCAGTACGGCGAACGATCGCTCCTGGCTCAATCGCAAATTGCGGAGGTCGTCTCCGAGATCATCGGTGTATCCCTCTATGACAAAAGCTTCCACTTCTTTGCCTCCTTGGGCACATACCATAGCGGCATAGTGTGGCATCGTCTCCGACAAGAAGGCCTCCGCAGGCGGAAGTAACCTGCTCTCCCCAAAGTCAAAGCTGAGCGCAACGTCCGGTATACTGACAGACAAAACATCTGGTTTGTGGGCTTCATGCTGGAGAAACGGACGGTCAAGGTTCTGTCGTTCTTCCCTTGGAGATGAAAGACCCTCTGCATGATTTTCCTGGCTCTCGTGAACCCGGCTCACATAGGCGGCGAACAGAAGGATGAAGATCACGGCGAGCGAGGTCATGAGATCAGTCACCCCACTAAACACAACCGATGGCGAGACGGAAGATTCCCGTGCCGTTGAACATTTGTGATATCTCATCTATCCACTCTCGCGTTACTCCTGATGAGGCGTGCTGTTCCCACTGCTCCCCCTCTTGACAGAGGAAGTATCATGTACTGCCACTCCATGGGTCTTCAGCTCCTGAAATATGGTTTCCATTTCTGATTTTGAGAGCTGGACTGGAAGCGCCTGCCCTTTCATGGTTCGGTTGAGATCCTGGATCGCATCTACCAGAGGCTGAGTCACCCGCTTCAATGCTTTTTGAACCTCATGACCAATCTCTCCTGGAAGATCGTCGACCGTTGAACTACGTTGAGTCGCACTCATCGCGGTGAGAGACTCTGACACCTTCGTCAAGGCGGCTACTGCCGTACCGAGTCGATGGTGTACGACTTCAGCCAATTGTTTGTCACCGTCGCTCCGGGTAGGACCGACGATGGGTGACACATGCCCGGTCTGCACCGCTAAAGACTGGGCATGTTGACCCACGATCCGTTGAGGAAATACTTCATCGAGCAGCGAAAGACACCGTCGATGTCGGTTGCTCAGGCGATACCAAACGGAGTTTTCCAAAAGAGTGACCGCATTCGCACAAGCCAAACCGGCAATGGATGTGACAAACTTTCCCGAGAGCCCGTTAATGAGACCCGTGATGCCTTCAACCTGCGAGCCGTTTGCATGAAGTTTGCTCAGACCGATAAGAATCGCCAGAAACGTGAACGTCAGTCCAATACCGGTCAGGAATGACGGGAGTTGCCGATAGAACCCGACGTTGAGGTATTCCGCCATGGAGGCCTCAAAGGAGAAGTATTCTGCCGCCGATTTTTGCGCAGAGACCGTCGGATCGAGAAACCAGGCCGACTGTTCGATGGCGAAGGTCTTTCGGTAGGAAAGCCACTCTGCGGCAAATGCCGGTTCCGCACGCATGGCCCGATCCAACACGTGGAGATCATCGAGATCGCGTTGTGACTGTGGCGACTCGTCTGAACGCGGCCTTGTTCTCCCCAACGTCAGTGTGACAATCCACTCCTTTGACCATTGCCGGCGTGCGACGAGAAGGCTCGACACCTGTGATTGCACTCGACACAATGCCTGTCGAATCCGCCAGGCTCCACGAAGGAGGACGGCTCCATGCCAGCCGCACATGGCAAGAATCCCCGCCATGCCGATCCAGCTCAGTACTGGACTGGACAATCCGCCGATGATGGCTACATCCTGAGTGACGAATTCCCATAAGCCGTTTGCCGTCTTCCACCCATTTGTCGCATCCATTTGGCCGCACCCCTATCCAGACACGGAACCCAGGGATAACCAGACCAGTCAGCTCAACTTTCGTGCCAGCGGAGAACCACGGTTTATTGGGCATTCTCCACATGACCTGACAACACAGTCGGCACTTCCTGCCGAGCAGCTCGGCACGTTCTTCCAGGTTTAGGCATCGGTTTGAACATCGGGAAGGAGAAGAGTCCGTTACTTCCAGGCAGAGAGACCTTCGTGTATGATTGTCCCGTCGCCTCTGAGGTGATGGGAGATCAGCCATGCATTTTGTCCGTATCGGAAACCGCGCCATCAACCTGGACTTGGTTTCTCATTGTGAAGTTCAAGCCTGGCACGATACGGTGTCGGTCAAGGTGTTTATGACCGGCACCGCGAATAATACCCCGGTGGTGCTGAACGAAGAGGAAGCGAAGCTGTTCTGGAAGTACATGGAGTATGTCGCGGAGAAGCCGGTTTAACCTATCGTACCGTTCGAGTCGTTACTCCCTCTCTTTTCCTCCCGTCAGCGATCATACAGAAGTAGTTGTCCTGTCTCTTTCATGGTCGTTGATGAGGAATTGCCCATAAAACAGGAGGATTCTTAACATTTTGGATAGAGACCGATCGCGGCACATATCGAGTTGATTCACAGCTCCACATTCACCAGGATGACGATTCCACCGGCTTGCACGTGATAGATCTATCCGGTCGCTTGGTCCATTGCTTTCGTGGTATGGTTAAGCATGAGTAGTGATTCGACCTACTGCAGGGCGTTCAGAGACGGCGAGTCTCATCTCCCGACGGCTTCGAGAAAAGGGCTCATTCGCCTCACCGGTCTTCTCTGCCTCTTCTTTGGCCTCACTGGGTGTATCAACGAATATTCTGTGCTCAGTGGCTCCGGTGTTCCCTTGCTGATTTCACGCCGTGGCTACTCCGCAGAGGATTGCACTGAAAAGGTGAAGGACGAGGCGGCTCGCATGGGTATGACATTGCGATATATTCACATCCGAGGGAATGACGTAGGCCGTTCACTTCTCTGGCCCTTTCAACCAGGGTATGCCTGTGAAGCGGCGTTTGGTCCTGAGCAACCCCCGATCGGAACATACCCAGGCCCGTTGCCTATCGGTTCTCGTGGATCGTGATCACGCGACTAAGCCTTGCTCCCCTCTCTCTCTAATCCATAGTCCCTTACTGCAGCTGCTCACGTTGATGTAGCGCTCTCGTCGGCCTGAGATTTGGTCCTCCTCCAATACCGTGTTGGCTGTCACCACTTCAACCATTTGCTTGTTGTATCAGAGCCTTACGCTATACTTGATACAGATCCACAGAATAAGCTGTAGGCAGTAAGCGGCTGGGTCACCCGGACTGGGCATGATCAAGATTCTCTTAGTTGAAGATAATGATGTCGATGCTCGTCTGACGCAGGATATCCTTGCAGAGTGGCATCTGGAAGAATTCAATATCACCCATGTGACACGCCTGAGTGAGGCCTTCCGCTATCTCGCTCGAGCTCGATTTGATGCTGTGCTCTTGGACCTTTCGCTCCCGGATGGGTCCGGGCTCTCAACGGTTCGGCAGATTCATGCGGCGAATCCGACCATCGCACTGATTGTACTCAGCGGGCTCAACGATCAAACGCTGGCCTTGCAAGCGGTCCAGAATGGCGCACAAGATTATCTCGTGAAGGGAGAAGGTCCGTCGGAACTCTTGGCCCGCTCAATCCATTACGCAATCGAACGGAAGCGTGCGGAAGCACGACTCACGTACCTTGCCCAGTACGATCAGCTGACCGGACTCGTGAACCGCAGCTTGTTCCGGGACCGACTCGTGCAAGCCATGGCACGAAGTAAGCGCCTCCAGCAGCCGCTGGGACTGATGCTGCTTGACCTGGATCGATTCAAGCCCGTGAACGATACGCTCGGCCACAGTGTCGGTGATCAACTGTTGAAAGTTGTGGCTGAACGACTCCATGAATGTGTTCGTGAAGTGGACACCGTCGCGCGCATGGGGGGAGATGAGTTTACCATCATCCTAGAAGGCTTGATGTGCGAGGAGGATATCTCATTGGTGGCCCAACGCATCACCACATCCCTCTCCGAACCGTTCGTCCTTGGCGAACACCAGGCCGTGATCAGCGTCAGTATCGGCATCACCATCTATCCGACCGACGACCATGATATCGATGAACTATTAGCACATGCGGATGCCGCAATGTACCGCGCGAAACAACAAGGCGGCAACTCGTTTCAGTTTCACATTCCTAACGATTCACCATCCTCGACATGTCAAGATTGATGGGTCGTCGTCTGTCACTGGCGCTCAGCCATGCCTGTTCGCGAGCGCTCTCTTGGAAAAGACGCGGGGAGCTGAGCGGCCAATGACGGGCGAGTGAGGCGTTGACATCAATCGGGGTCCTAATGCGGCGGTTTGTCCATTGGATAACATCAGGACCAATGCATTGGACCAGCACGTGACAGGATACCGTTCGACATAGTGCACTCCCGGGAGAAGACCCTCTCCGGTCTTTGCACTGGTGATTACATCGTGGTGATCTGAGTAGGTAAACCATCTTGTACAATTCTGTGTCCTGCATACTCCGTTACCGACAATGTCCTTGTTTTTTCATGCAGAGGCTCACGCAAGGCCCTGTTTTTTCAGCGCTTCCCTCCCCCACTTCTCCATATGCTGGGCATACCGATTGCTTTACAACCCACTCGACTTTGGTTGAACCGATGGAGGCCTGATATGGCTGCGAGACAAGGTATTGGAATCCTCCTCATGCTCGTTATTGTTTTCTCAGCAGGTCAGCCATTTGCCGCCCCTGCGCAGCGTCAGGATGCACCCCGTCATCTCTATGATCGCATCATGGAGGAATTCAAACACCGCGACTACGAAGCGGCGATGGCCGGTTTTCGCCTGTTCATTGAGCTCCACGGTCAATCCGCACTGGCAGCCAACGCACAATACTGGATTGGAGAATGCCAGTTTCGTACTCGGCGATATCGAGACGCCCTACAGTCCTTCTACGACGTCGTGTCCAATTACCCGCTCAGCCCAAAGTTGGCCGCCTCGACTCTCAAGCTGGGCCAGACCTATATCAAACTGAGAGATCAAGAGAAGGCCCGTCTGATGTTCGATCGTGTTATCGATCAATATCCGGAAAGTCCCGAAGCAGAAGTTGCGCGCAAGGCGGTCGAAGCGCTGTCCCCCAGCGAAGAGCCCTCCACATTGTCACCGCAGCTCCAATCTGAGCGATCAAACGATTGACGGTTCCGAAGGAAGAGGCACTCGAAGCGCGAGCGAGGCAAGAGATCCCGGCAAAGATACCTCCCCACCATCATTGCCATTCCAACACCCGCCCCGTTGGACAACTCGATTGATACAGATCTTAATCCTCTGCAGTAAGTTCCAATCGAGTGGCGAGATGTGCGAGAGGGTACGTCCTCTTGGCCTGAAGCTTCCTCAGCTTGATCCCGGCCGTATCAAGCAAGGACTCGATGATTTGTTGTGATTCCACCTGATGAAGTTCATGGGATTGAGGTTCAATCTGCACCACCTGCTCAACTTGACGGGACCCTGGGTGCACCAACGCAAAGTCAACCCGCTTCAGAGCAAGATGACGGAGGACCTGGACTCGTTCCTTCCCCCCTGCATCGACCGTGAGAAATGAGCCGAGCGGCACCTTGGCAAAGACAAGATAGCGTTCTTGGACGACCATTCGCAGGAGGTTATAGAGCGCGACTTCGTCTTCAGCCAAGAGCGGAGTCGGGCTGAGGGTGACATCAGAAGGCATCATACTGCGAGACACCGCTTTCTTGCTTCGGCGCGTTCGTCTTCGATACCACCAGATACCGAAGATGATCAAGGTGAGAACCGTCACAAGCAGTAGAAGCTTCATCGTCGTTTACTTTCTCCGTCGACCCGGATGTAATCGCTCATACCATCCCGGCCCACTTGGAACAATACAACCCAACAGCCTGGGAGACGCGGCGCCTGTCACCGCCGGAACGTTCCCGCACTGCTCCATCACCGTTTGATAGGCCAAAATCGCAAAGGCCACCGACTCCAGCGCCTTACTATCCCAGCCGTGCGCCTCAAAGGTGGTGACCGGAACCGGAGCAAACACAGCCTTCAGATGCTCCATAATTGCCCGGTTTCTCACTCCGCCTCCGCCGACGATCACTTCATCGATCCCACCCTTGACCCAGCGCCGTGCCGTGCCAACGGCCTCAGCAGTCCATCGTGTACAGGTGGCCAACAGATCCTCGACCGATAGTTTGCGCGCCTGCGGCCAGCTGAGTAACTCCGTCTGCATGGCCTCCCCAAACATTTCCCGACCGGTCGATTTGGGAGGCGCCTGAGAGAGATAGGGATAGGCCAACAGTTTTGCCAACAATCGTGAATCGACCCGCCCCTTGGCCGCGAGGCGTCCATCACGGTCCATGGTGAAACGGCCATTCGTGCTCCGGAACATAATGCCATCCAGGACCATATTGGCCGGACCCGTGTCAAATGCCATCAACCCGTCCCCTCCGGCTCCACGCGGCAGGTAGGTGACATTGCTGATCCCCCCAAGGTTGACAATGAGTCGCCCCCGGCGGTGATGTTGAAACAGCAAGGCATGGATACCCGGCGTCAGCGGCGCTCCCTGTCCACCAGCGGCAATATCGCGGGGGCGAAAGTTGGCGACCGTGGTAATTCCAGTCCTCTCAGCAATAACCGCGGGCTCGCCAATTTGGAGGGTAGACCGGATCGCCCCAACCCGCGTATCCTTAATTCCATTCGGCAGATGGTGCACAGTCTGGCCATGAGACCCGATAAGATCAACCTCTTCGGCTGTTAACTGAGCGGCTCGAATCGCTCCCAGCGCGGCATCAGCGAACCATTCCCCCAGCAGCGCATTCAGATGACACAGATCGGCGACCGTCCCTGATACCGATGCGGAGAGAAGTCGCTGCTGGAGCGAGCGCGGATAGGGAAGCGAATAGAATGCTCCCATCTCTACCTCAAGTCGAGTTGCTTTCCGAACAATTGACACTAATGCAGCATCAACGCCATCGGCAGACGTTCCCGACATGAGCCCAACGACCTTCATGCGCGACATCCTTTCCTGACCATACCACGTCTCATGGGCTGTGTGCGCTACGCTAATCGAACTCACGGAGATGGTCAAGGAGACGAATGGCCAGGGCCAATCAAGAGATTGCAAAAACCCATGAGTGTGGTTCCGGATTTGCTCGGCTCTCGACCATATGATCAAGTTGCCGCCTCATCCCGACACGGACTGTGCCCTGCTTGATGGACGCGCTTAAGATGGCGTTGACAGAGCGAAAACCTGGATGCTACGGTCGCCGCCGATGTTTCGTCTCACCTACAAATGCATGCGGGGTATTGGGTTTGCTCTCCTCACGCTTGTTATATGGTCTGCCTTCTTCATCCCAACAGTAAACGCTCGTGACCCAATTCCTATCGTCGTCACTATTCCCGTCTTAAGGGACCTGACCGAACAGGTCGGTGGCCCGTTTGTACAGGTGAAGTCTTTGCTGAGTGGCTATGAAAACGAACATACCTACTCCCCCAAACCCAGTGATTTGGTCGCGGTCCGCAAGGCTCACCTCCTGTTCGAGGTCGGCCTTGGGCTTGAAGTTTGGGTCACCTCGTTGGTGAAAAATTCCGGAAGTACCAGATTACGCGTCATCACAACATCCCAGGGCGTTGAGCTTCTTCCTGACGATGGAGAGGCCCACGAAGAGAGCCATCCGGGAACGCATGGCGCCGAATCTGGAGGGAATCCACATATTTGGTTGGATCCCGTGAATGTCAGCATCATGTTGCACCACATCACCCGGGCCCTCATCGACGTTGATCCGGTTCATGCAGCCGATTTTCAAGCAAATCAGGACGCCTATCTGCAACGACTTGCACACGTCCAACAGGAGCTGATGAAGCGCACTGAACGCCTCCCGGACCGGCGTTTCATCGCACATCATCCGGCTTGGCCCTACCTTGCCAAGCGATTTAGCTTTCAGATCGTCGACACGATCCATACCCAGTCCGGGACAGAACCCTCCGCCCTACACCTTCAGCAGTTGATTACGAAGATTAACAGCCATCATATTCGGGTCATCGCCTCAGAAGTTCAGCTGAGCCAACGGCTTCCGGAACTGCTGTCACGAGATACTAAAGCTCGTGTTGTTGTGCTGACCACGATGCCGGGTGGAATTCCGGGAACTGACAGTTACCTAGACATGCTTCGTTACAATGTGCTCCAATTAGTTGGCGCGTTGGAGTCCACCTAGCAGCCGCTCAGGAAATCCATTCATGTCTTCGGATGGAACAGAAGGATCCGTGTCTACCGGCCGCAGTCCGATTATCCATTTCGATCATGCATCCTTCGGTTTTCCTGGGTTGATTGCGCTCAAGGATATTTCCCTGCCCATTTACGACGGCGAGTTTGTTGGCGTGATCGGTCCAAACGGATCGGGCAAAACAACACTTTGCCGCGCCGTGTTAGGACTGCTTCCGCCGATGGAAGGCCACCTGCATATCTTTGATTGTGCCTGCAGCGAACTCCGCTGCCATCACCGGGCCCAGATCGGGTACCTTCCACAAAAGGGAGTGGTTGATCGCAACTTTCCTGTGACCGTTCTTGAGACGGTGATGATGGGACGTTATGGTGCCCTTGGACTGCTGAAGAGACCTGGGAAGAAGGATCGTCAGATCGCAATGGACGCCCTCGCGCAAGTTGACATGGCATCTCATAAAGATACGGCGCTCGGCCATCTATCCGGCGGGCAGCAGCAGCGGGTCTTCATCGCGAGAGCGTTGGCACAGCAACCCAAAGTACTCATCCTTGATGAGCCCACAACCGGATTGGATATCACCATGCAGCACAACGTCATTGAGCTCGTCCAGCATCTTCATGACGAACTCAAGCTGACCGTGCTGCTCATCACGCATGATATTAATATGATCCGGTCGAGAGTGGATCGACTCGTGCTCCTCAAAACCAGGCTCTACGCCGCCGGTCCCCCAGCCGAAGTCCTCAAACCGGAGATCCTCCACCAAGTCTACGGGAAAGAGCTTGTGATTACCGAGAAAGATCTCGTCATCGTCGAAGACTACCATCATCACCACTAGCCTAATTGGTGGTATCTCCCTACTTCTGAAGGCTGCTGTTCTATTGGCATAAGCTTAGGTACGAACCCTACAATAGCCTCCTTCATTCATGGGGGAGCCAATCATGAACCATGCTGTCCGTAGTCTACTCTTCTTCAGCTGCATAGCGTGTCTCGTAGCTTCTCTTTCAAGCTGCAGTAGTGGCGGCGGAGAGGGAGCACCTCCTCCTGCTTCGAACACACCACAGACCGTAGTTTCCGGAACGGTTCAGGCCCCAGGTGGACAAGTCGCCTTTTTCAAGAAGAACAACTTGGGAGATCTCTTTGTGTCAAAAGCCCATGCAGCATTGACTGGCCTCGTCAATGTTCCAGACAGCACCATCGTTCAACTGGCTAGACTTAATGCCAATGCGACGAACTTTAGCGTGCTCACGACAACGACGACCTCTGGAGGACGGTACTCCTTTAATCTCACTGCTCTAGGGTTGGAGCCCGCAAGTGATCTGATGGTTCGTGTGGCTGGCCCCGGCGGGAAAGAGATGCGATCTTTTGTTGTCGGCACTGTGACCGATATTAACCCAGCATCCGAAGCAGCCTATCAACTGGCAGTTCAATCGCTCAACGGTGGACCTATGAGCAATCTTACCCTTCAGGAGGCATCCGATATCAGCGGTGCAGTTGGATTGATCGGCGCCCTACAGAACCTTGGGACAGCAACATCAATTGACCAGGCTGTAGACCTCGTCAAGACCACAGTTGGAACTAATGCTCAGCTAACAGGATTTCTTGCTGCAGCTGCTACGAATGGACAAACGCCTCAAGGAACAGGAGACATCGGAAACTTTTTCCCTTTCGAACACGGGAACATTTGGCGATACCAGGGAGCAAGATCTATTTCAGGGTCACCCTCGGTAAACTATGAGACTAATATTCTTATCTCAGGACAGGGCCCTGCTCCCAACCATGGAGTGAATAGCACGATCTTTTCTGAAACCAACGACGAAGGAGAGAACAGAGCAGAAAAGAGCTACAGCGTAAAGGGAATGACCGGTATCACTTCATACGGAAATGACGATCCTAACGACGATGTCACGCGACAATTAGCTCCGTACCAAGCCGTGCATTTCCCATTGGCAACCGGCACGACTACACTACTTTCTGAACGCACTGGCCTCGACTGGGGTAATGACGAAGATGGGGATGGGGCAAACGAGAGCTATACGCTCAAGCTTTCTCAAACAGGGCTCGGCATAGAAAGTATAACGGTTCCAGCTGGTACGTTTCCCCAAAGCCTACGCATGGAATTAAAGGCCGTGTTTATCGTGAGTTTCACAAAAGGTGGAGCCGCAACAGTCACACAAACCAACACCACGTGGCTCGTACCGGGGGTTGGCCAAGTTAAGGAGATCGTGGAAGCTCAGATTGAGGATGGGCCAGTTATTGCCTCCATCACAGAACAGTTACTTGGATATGTTGTCAATGGACAAGGAAGTGGTTTGCGAATTGAAATCACCCCCTCATCCGTCTCGCTTCCTGAGGGCCAAACGCTACAGCTACGCGCCACTGCGTTTGATCAAAGCAATAACCCCATTCCTGGAATTCAGTTTTTCTGGAAATCCGCTGACCCATCTGTTGCGAGTGTGTCAGAAACGGGTCTGGTTACAGCTGCTCAAATGGGCACAACCAATATTTCAGTTTTTGGCGGCAGCAATCTGGTCCCCGTGACCGTTAGCAATGTTCACACCCTGTCCATTGCCACCAATGATCTTGGCTACGACAGGATCTCTGGGAAGCTATACGCCTCCACCCCTGGAAGTCAGGGCAGCATCATTACGATAGACCCCGTAACTCGAGCACGAGGAACATCGGTCGTAGTCGGCAATGAGCCGAATAAGATTGCCATTTCTGATAACGGACAGTTCTTATATGTGAGTCTTGATAACGAAAGTACGATTCGAAGACTGAGCTTGCCTTCCTTGACGTCTAATTTAGTTATCCCATTAGGGACTCCGCCTTCTACAACTCCCCAGGAGTATCTATGCGGTAAGGACATTGATGTTCTACCGAGTAACGCTCGTGGTATTGTCGTGGCTCGGGCCAGGCACCTTGCATCCGGCTCATGCAATTTCAACGAAGCGTATGAGGCTGTCGTCTTTCAAGATGGGACTGAGCTCCCAAATACATCTGGTGCACAAGGGCCAGTATCCGTGCACTTTGTCGAATTTGGCGATTCTAGTGCTCTTTTATATGCCTTGGGAACATTCAGCCCCGGCTCACTTTCACGGATTTCGGTTACGCCTTCTGGGCTCTCGCTTATAGACTTCAGCCGGTTAGACAATTGGCCAGGTCGTGATTTTAAATACAGTAATGGTCGTATTTATACGGCAAGTGGATATGTACTCGATTCATTAACCTATAATGTTGTAGGCTCCTTTACTCGCGATGGGAATCCCTCCGGAGGAGGTTCTAGTGTCACAGTCGATCCTGTTTCTCACAAGGTGTTTTTCGTGACAGGAGGAGCCAATGATTCTACGGCATCTGTTCAGGTATATGATATGAGTTCTCTTGCGTTCCTCGGGTCCGTCGACATTCCTAATTTGGGTGTTCCGACCGTACCACAATTTACAAGGTACACTGGCCTCGTGCGATGGGGATCGAATGGGCTTGCCTTTCGAACATCATCACATACGGTGGTACTTCTCAAGTCTCCACTCGTTGGGCCTTAAGAGCAATGCTTGACCTCCTCGCCTATGACTTCATGCAACGCTCTCTCCTCGCTGCGGCAATGGTCGGTGGGCTCTGTTCGATCATCGGTGTGTTTGTTGTCCTACGGGGACTCGCCTTCGTCGGTGCCGGAACATCCCACGCTGCCTTTGCAGGGGTGGCACTAGGCTATTTGATGGGCTGGCCACCACTGCTCCTAGCGATTGTATTTGGTTTGGCGACAGTCTGGATCACCGGCTGGGTCGAGGAACGAGGCCGGATGAAACTCGATGTCTCCATCGGGATTCTCTATACGACGACCATGGCACTAGGCATCCTCTTTATCGGACTGATGAAGAGCTACAATGCCGAGGTCTACGGCTATCTCTTCGGCAGCGTGCTCTCCGTCACGCCCGAAGAGCTGCGTATCATCGGTGCGTTGAGCGTGCTGGTGTTGAGCGTGCTGCTCCTGTTTGCCAAAGAACTCTATTTCATTGCGTTCGATCAGGAAATGGCCGAAGCTTCCGGCGTTCCGGCTCGGCAGATGTTTTTTCTGTTGCTGACGCTCGTTGCACTCACCGTCGTGGTGTCGCTCAAGACAGTGGGGGCCATTCTCGTCTTTGCCATGATTCTGATTCCGGCTTCGACGGCCTATCAACTCACACATAGCCTGAGGACCTTAACCCTGTATTCTGCAGGCTTCGGAATCACAACCTCGGTCCTAGGAGTTTTGATTTCCGCCATCTGGGACGTTCCCTCAGGGCCGGCGATTGTGCTGTTGGCCACCGCCATATTCTTTGCGGCGGTTCTCTTCTCACCTAAGCGAGTAAGACGCACCGAAATCGTTCACTCTCATTAGCCACCGTGTTAAGCTCCATGAAGTACTGCCATCATCACTGGATGGTATGCCGAGTTGACCAAAGCATTGGATCGTAGTCGTCTCGACAGTGTCATCAACACCAGGAGTGACGGGCCTTCTCGGCTTGGCAGCTCAAGGGGTTTCCTTTCACTAGGGGAACGGAGGTGTGGTATGCGTGGGCAATGGATCAAAGAGCTCGTGGCCGCCGTGCTGTTCATTATATTGTTCTCACTGTTTCCCTTTTCCACGACCGCTTCTGCGCAAGAGTTTGGAGGAATTGAGGCCGGCAGGGTGGTACTTGGCTTTCGTGCCGGATTCGCACCACTGACTCAACAGCTGTCGCAAGACACCTCTACTTCAATTGGTCCACTGGTGAACTTCCAAGCCATGTACAGCCTCAATACCTGGTTCTTGGTGGGCATGATGCTCGAGTGGGAGCGCCATGGAGTGAGCGTGGAACAGCCGGACGTGGACCTTGGGCACCAGGATACGGTTTCAGTTCTACCGACTATTGAAATACGCCCAGCCAGATCAGGTTCGCTCAGCCCCTATGTGAATATGAGCTTCGGCGTCAACGTGAACAGCTTTGGCGAGGAGACCGCAGTTCGGATTAGCCCAAGTAATACCTTCGCCTGGCGATTGGGATGGGGCACTGATTACAAACTCAACGAACGGTTCGCCCTTAACGTGGAGTGGGCCTATAAGCGGAACGATGGGCATACGACCGGCACCGGTGGCCGGAACAACGACTGGAACGCCTCTTCGTTTGGGTTCTTGTTTGGCGGGAAGATGTTCTTCTAAGCATGGAACAAGACCGAAGCTGACGGCAGGAGCTTCACTCATCACCGAGTAAGAGACCGCACATTGTTATCGGTGGTTCTTACTCAGATCGGCTGTTCTTGCTTCGACTCCAGACCATACCAGTCTGCTCTTTGGAACTGAAGCCGAGTCGCTCATAGAAACCTGGGCGTCTGGTACAAAGCCAAAACAGTTCAACCCGTTGCAGTTGAGGGTGATGAAGAATCCGTTTGACGATCTCTGTGCCAATCCCCTGCCCTTGATAGGCCCGATCGACAATCACATCCCAAATCGTCGCCCGATAGACAAAATCCGTGAGGACGCGTCCAAATCCAATCAGTCGCTCGCTATCCCGGGCACAAATCGCGAGATCCGTATGCTCAAGCATTTCCTTGGCGTCAGCCAGGGTCCGATCCTTCGCCCATGGAGCCTGACGAAAGAGTCCTAGAAGCTGAGACACTTCAGGAAGTTCATGATGAGAATAGGTAACAGCAGGCTTGAGGGTTGGAGGCATCTTATACTACAGTATCCCTCGGATTGATCTGGAGTGTACGAGGAAACCAATGTCAACGCAAGTCCGTACCTGTTCCAAATGCTTCCAACTCATGTGGTTACGAGCGGAAGAGTACGAGATACTCGACGCTGAAACGGTTCGCGCGAAGTGTCCTCACTGCGGGACCCTTGCGCGATTCAAGCTGGTCACGACCGGATCCAATGCGTTAGGACCAAAGATGGGGCACTAGCCACGTCTACGAGTGTTGAGGGATGAGCTGAGCTTCTCGGAAGAACGAAGAACTCAGTACCCATCACTCACCACTGTCCCCTACGAGCCTCTACCCGTTTCTGCTAATTCCGGCTGATTCCCGGGAAGCACTTTCCGGAGGGCCACGCGGTATTCCGTGAGTCGCTTCTCGTCCACTCGTCCGACTTCAATCTCTGTATCCCGTTGCATGCGTTCGAGCTGGTCGATGACGGTCAGGAGCGCTTGGACGGTGCCGATCAGATTGCCTTGCTCGAAGGCTTCCAAAGAACAGACCAAGGATTCATTGAGGCCCTTGTAGGGAGTGCCCGCACTTTGACGTTGTGTTCGTGTGACGATCACCTCATAACTGTCCATCGCCTCCGTAGAAGGTTTTACGCCGGACGGCACGGCCTTCAGATGCACGATGGAGGGTAGCGTCGCGGCATAGGCTTTGACATGGGCAGTGAGACCACCGATGGCATCCAACACCTCTGCCGTCAGCATGGCTCCTCATCGGCTGTTCCTACAGGCCTGGCACTAGCAGGCATTTGATCCCCCGGTGCAATCAGCTGCTCGAGCGCATGAACCACGCGCTCCATATCGGCAGGGAACGGTCTCGTGAATTCCTCTCTGGTGGCTGAAGTGGGATGGGCAAAGCCCAGCGTCCTGGCATGAAGCATCACCCGTGGGATCTCAATGTCCGCCAGGACCATCACTTTGTTGCCGCCATAGGTGCGATCGCCCAGAATGGGGTGACCCAGTGAGGTCAGATGCACCCGCAACTGGTGCGTCCTTCCGGTTTGCGGGTAGAGCAAGACATGCGCGGCCATCTTACCATACCGCCGGGTCACCACATATTCGGTGACAGATTCCTTGGGACTCGTCGTTCGTGATGAGAACTTCTTTCGGTCTTTACTATCTCGCCCAATGGCCAGATCAATCACTCCTCGTCCCTTTTTGGGAACCCCCCAGACCAGCGCTTCATAGACTCTGGTAATCGTGTGGAGTTTGAACTGAGCCGCAAGGGCCCGATGGGCAGTATCAGTCTTCGTGATTACCATGACGCCAGAGGTTTCCTTGTCCAGACGATGCACCAGCCCGGGGCGTTCCTTTCCACCGATTGTTGAAATCGTCCCACCCGAGGTTTGGAAGTGGTGCAACAGCGCATTCACCAGTGTCCCGCTCCAATTCCCCGGCGCGGGATGGACCACGATACCGGGCGGCTTATTCAGGACCAGAAGGGACTCATCCTCGAACATGACCTCAAGCGGAATGGCCTCTCCCTTGATGGAGAGCGGTTCGGGTTTCGGGACATCCATGGTGATCCTGTCCCCGGGTTTGATCTTGTGGCTCGGCTTCACAGCCTGGTCATTGACCCGTATCCGACCCAATTCAATCAACCGCTGCAACGCCGACCGGGAGGTGTCCCGCTCGCGGCCGACGAGGAAAACATCCAGCCGCTTCGGCTGTTCTCCTGCCGTAATGAGAAATTCCGTGATCATGAGCAGAACACGCTACTAAAGACCCCCGGTTAAATGCAATCCGCTCGTAAGGCAGGAACCAGCTGTACAACTTTGTCTCCCTCTCCACCTTCACCTTCCCTTTCACCGCAGCAGTTGAAGCCAGCCTGTCGTTTTGTTAGGGTGCGGCTCCTGGAGCCAGACACATGGGTATGGGTTTTTCGCAATACGACCCTGAGGGATTTTACGACGAACTGTACGAAGCGAAGGGGCAACCACGCCCCGGAAGTACCCTGTTGCTTAAGAAATTTGCGTCATTGCCGGAGGGAGAGTTACAAAAGCGCCAGGAAGCGGCAGAGCGTGTCATCCTCAACATGGGAATGACGTTCAGTATCTACGGGAGCGATGACGGCCATGAACAGATATTCCCGTTCGACATCGTACCTCGAATCGTCACGGTGTCGGATTGGGAGCGAATCGATTCCGGACTTTGTCAACGCATCCGCGCATTGAACCTGTTTATCAACGACGTCTACCACGATCAGAAGATCCTCAAAGATGGGGTGATTCCCGCCGAGCTGATTTATACCAGCAAGAGTTTTTTGCAACCTTGCATCGGCCTACGGCCGCCGCGTGGTATCTGGTGCCACATTGCCGGGATTGACCTCGTCCGAATCAGCGATGGTCAGTACTACGTCCTCGAGGACAACACCCGGTGCCCGTCCGGGGTGGCCTATGTATTGGAGGCCAGACAGGTCATGAAACGGACGTTCCCTGAGTTGTTCGAAACCTATCGCGTACGGCCGGTGGATGGGTACCCGAGCCAACTCCTGGAAACCCTTCGTTCCCTTTCGGAGCTTCCCGACCCAACCATCGTCATTCTCACACCCGGCATCTTCAATTCTGCCTATTACGAACATTCGCTGCTTGCCCAAAAAATGGGAGTGGAGTTGGTCGAAGCCAATGATCTCGTGGTGGTAGATGGGTTTGTTCATATGCGCACTACGAAGGGGTCCCAGCGCGTCGATGTCATCTACCGACGGATCAATGATGACTACTTGGATCCGCTGGCCTTTCGCCGCGATTCCTTACTTGGAGTCCCGGGTCTCATGGAGTCGTACAAGAGAGGTCGGATCGCGCTGGCCAATTCTCCCGGTACCGGCGTCTCGGACGACAAAGCCATTTACGCCTATGTTCCCAAAATCATCAATTATTACCTCGCGGAGGAACCAATACTTCCTAATGTGCCGACGTATCTCTGCTCAGATCGACGGGATCGGACCTATGTCTTGGAGCATTTGAGTGAGCTGGTCGTGAAAGCCACCAATGAAGCCGGCGGCTACGGGATGATGATCGGGCCTCATGCTTCCAAACAAGAGCGGGAGGACTGCGCTCGTCACATTGAGGCCGACCCGCGGAACTACATCGCCCAACCGACCTTGGCCCTCTCTCGTGTCCCCACATTAGTGGATGATCATCTGGAAGGGCGTCATGTCGATCTCCGTCCGTACGTGTTGTATGGCCGCGATGTGTCTGTGCTACCGGGAGGTATGACACGCGTGGCGTTGCGGAAAGGCTCTCTGGTGGTAAATTCGTCTCAAGGCGGAGGCAATAAAGACACGTGGGTCTTGTCATGAGGGCCGCCATGACAAACGGACAAGCTCGTGTCATCACTCATGTCTCTGCTCAACACACGGGAGCTGATGAATCGTGCTGAGCCGGGTCGCCAGTTCTATTTATTGGTTAAATCGCTACATTGAACGGGCTGAAAACTACGCCCGTTTCATCGAGGTCAACCTCAACATGACCCTCGATCTTCCTCGAGGCACGACGGAGCAATGGGAGCCGTTGGTCTTCACGACTGGAGATCACGAGAGTTTCGCCGGGCGGTATGGAAAGCCCACGAAAGAAACCGTAATCCAGTTTCTCTTAGCCGATCCCGCCAATCCCAATTCGATTCTGTCTTGCCTCGTGGCTGCCAGAGAGAATGCCCGATCCGTTCGAGAAGTCATCTCTAGCGACATGTGGGAGCAGGTCAATCGGTTTTATCTGATGGTCAGAGACGCCCTTTCAAACGGCTGGTCCAGACAAAGCCTCCATACGTTTTTGACCGAGGTGAAGGGGAATAGTCACCTGTTTTTAGGGATTACTGATGCCACCATGTCGCACGGAGAGGGGTGGCATTTTGCTCGCCTTGGTCGTTTGCTGGAGCGGGCAGACAAGACCTCACGTATTCTTGATGTGAAGTATTTCATGCTGTTGCCGACGGTCGACGAAGTCGGAACCCCATTTGATATCATCCAGTGGTCCGCGCTGCTGAAATCCGCCAGTGCCCTGGAAATGTATTATAAACGTTTTGGTCGTATCGCCCCCAACGATGTCACGGCGTTTCTGATCCTGGATTCCACCTTCCCTCGGGCCATCCGCTACTGCCTGATCAAGAGCGAGGACTCTCTGCATGCGATCTCCGGGTCCGAGCACGGAGCGTATCAGAACCACGCCGAAAAGCGGCTGGGGCGATTGCGCGCTGAGTTGGACTTCGGCGATCTTGAGGATTGCCTCACCGGAGGACTGCACGAATTCTTGGATCGGTTTCAAGGGCAGATCAACTTCGTCGGGGATGCCATTTATGAGACGTTCTTTGCCCCTCGTCCAATTCACATTCACAGCACCATCGTCGGAGCGGAGGCACAATGACCTTTTGTTTAGGGATGAAGGTGGAGGACGGGCTCGTCGGGATTGCCGATACCCGAGTCACAACGGGCGCAGAATGCATCACGGCAGGAAAGGTTTCGATTCATCAGCATGGCCGTCACTCGATGTTTTTGATGACGTCTGGGCTACGCTCGGTTCGCGACAAGGCCGTCACGTACTTCGATGAGGCCATCACGGAAGGTGATCAGACCTTCGACAAATTATTCAAAGCCGTCAACGTGTTTGCCGCACAGATTCGCCGCGTGGCAGAAGAAGACCGTACGGCACTCGATCAAGCGGGTCTGATTTTCAATCTTCATGCCCTCGTGGGGGGGCAACTGGAAAATGACAAGGAGCATAAACTCTTCCTTATCTACCCACAGGGGAATTGGGTCGAAGTGAGTGAAGGGACCCCGTATTGTATTATTGGAGAGACAGGCTATGGGAAACCGCTCCTCGATCGCGTATTACGCTATGACTCCAGTATGGACCTGGCTATGAAGGTGGGTTTCCTGGCTTTTGATGCGACGCGCACCAGTTCAACGAGCGTCGAGTATCCGCTTGATGTCGTCCTCTATCGCCACGATACCTTTGACATCATCGAGCACCGTTTTCAGAAAGAAGATCTCGCGGAGATTGCGGTCTGGTGGCAATCCCGTATTTATGAATCGGTCGAGAAGTTGCCCTCGAAGTGGATTGATCGCCTACTCGACTCACTGCCACAAGAATCGCGGTCGTCCCTCCCATCTCCTACCTCTCCATTGAGCTGAGAGGAGTACCTCAAGCGATCCCAAAGCCTTCCGAGGTCACGCGCTGTACCTCATGGCTACCCTGAGAACTGGCTGGATATTCAAAAATGAGTGGTCCTGGCCCGTTGCCTTCTGACTCACGAGGGGTGGCGTCGCCGCTTGCTTCTGCGTGGGATAAGACAGCCCGTCAACTGCTGTGCCTATCGCGAAGCCGGACTTCGTGACACGCAGAAAAATAGGATGGATCAAAACCGATGGGCTCTAGGCGTGGCTTGTTTTTCTGGCACGTTCGGCAATTTTTTTGCGCAGGCGAGCTTTTTCGAGACTCACCTGTGCCTCTTTGACCTCTGAAGGCAAGCCGCCGGCCTGAAGTCGACGCTCAGCTTCAGCCACCTTGGCGGTGGCCCGCTCCACATCAATATCTTCGGCTTTTTCAGCAACCTCCGCCATGATGGTGACTTTGGTCGGGGTGACTTCCGCAAATCCCCACAGCACCGCCATCGAATGCGTCTCATGATCGACCCGATAGCGAAGCTCCCCGATCTTGAGGGTCGAGAGGAAATGACAGTGGCCCGGCAGCACCCCGAATTCTCCCTCTGAACCAGGCGCAATCACTTCGTCCACCTCCTGACTCAACAGGAGCTTTTCCGGCGTCACAACTTCTAATAAGAACTTCCCTGGCATCTCTCTCTTCCTTCATCCCACCTCAAGGCGGGAACTGATGCGGCCTCAACTGCGCGCATGCAACGAGGGTCTTTCGAGACCGCGCGTTGCGCGAGCACGGAGGACGCTCGGTTCACTCGCCTCTCTACACCTTCACTCCCATCTTTTCCGCTTTCGCAATGGCTTCCTCGATAGGCCCGACCATGTAAAATGCCTGCTCCGGCAGGTGGTCGTACTTGCCGTCAAGGATCTCTTTAAAGCTTCGAACCGTATCCTTGAGCTTCACGTACTTACCAGGCGCGCCGGTGAAGGCTTCGGCCACGTGGAAGGGTTGCGAGAGGAAGCGTTGGATCTTTCTCGCACGCGCCACGGCCATCTTGTCGTCTTCTGACAACTCGTCCATTCCGAGGATCGCAATGATATCCTGAAGATCCTTATAACGCTGTAGGACGGATTGAACACCGCGGGCGACCTTGTAATGTTCCTCGCCGATGACCTGAGGATCAAGAATACGCGACGTGGAGTCCAAGGGGTCAACCGCCGGGTAGATGCCCAACTCAGCCAACTGTCTGGACAACACCGTGGTCGCGTCCAAGTGGGCAAAGGCCGTGGCCGGAGCCGGGTCGGTGAGGTCGTCGGCCGGCACATAGACGGCCTGAACGGAGGTAATCGAACCTCGCTTGGTGGAGGTAATCCGTTCTTGCAGCGCACCCATCTCGGTGGAGAGGGTCGGTTGATACCCGACCGCTGAGGGCATACGACCGAGCAATGCAGACACTTCAGACCCAGCCTGCGTGAACCGGAAAATGTTGTCGACAAAGAGCAGCACGTCTTGATTCTCTTCATCACGGAAAAACTCGGCGACGGCCAAACCGGTCAAGGCCACGCGCAACCGA
>JAHBWO010000250.1 GCA_019636945.1 Nitrospira sp.
CATATGGCGCTGGAACGGAGCGGCGCCCGCTATACCGTGCGGATCAATCAAGATCCTCCGGTCAATCGGCATCGACCATCGGTGGATGTGCTGTTCGCCTCCGTGGCGCGCTATGCCGGTGCCAATGCCGTCGGCGTGATTCTGACCGGGATGGGAGGGGACGGCGCGAAGGAATTGCTGACGATGAAACAGGCGGGTGCGTTCACGATCGCACAAGATGAGGCGAGCTGCGTCGTGTTCGGCATGCCGAAAGAAGCGATCAAGGCCGGAGCAGTGGACAAGGTGCTCCCCTTGGGCGATATCGCCGGGGCGATCCTGGCCCATGTGGGCTACTCAAAAGCCGCGTGATGAGATGTGACGTGAAGCGTGAGGCGTAACTCGTTCCGGATGGGGACGCTTCACGTTTCATGTTTCGGGTTTGAGGTGTTTGGTTTCTGTACAACTTGAAACTTTGAACATGAAACCTGGAACTCTGATTCGGATCTAAACAAAGGAGGCTGATATGGCGATGCAGACGAAAGAGCGCCCTGTCGCAAATGGCGTGGTGCTCGACTTGGCCGGGGATCTCACCTATGCCAATCGTGAGCAATTTAAGACGGCAGTGGAGGCGATTCGGCAAAAAGGTTGTCGGCATTTGATTCTAAATATGGCTGAAGTCCGCTTCGTCGATAGTTCGGGGCTTGGTCTGTTGGCGCTGGTGTCTCAGAACTTTAAGTTGAGCCAAGCCAAAGTCAGCATGTTGAAGCCGCAAAGCTATGTGCGTGAAATCATGAGCCTCGCGAATATTCAGAAGCTGATCCCTGTGTATGACAATGAGCAGGATGCATTGGCCGGCCAGCAGAAAGCGGCGTAGCAGGATGCATTGCAGGGGAAAGAGTTTCACGTTTCTTGTTTCAGGTTTCATGTTGCCTGAACGGATCCTCCGAAAACTTGACACGTGAAATCTGAAACGTGAAACCCAGAACCCAGTCTCAAGCCTAGATGCTCAATGTCCTCAACGTCTACTGAACCCTCAGCTCAAGTAGTTCCTCAAACAGTACTCATCATCGACGATGAGCCGACGGCGCGTGTTGCGTTGGCAGCCCGACTCAAACGGCTTGGGTATCGGGTTCTGCAGGCCGACGACGGCAAGGCCGGGTTGGATATGCTTCGCCGTGAGCGTCCGGATTTGACGATCTTGGATTGGATGATGCCCGAGATGGACGGCCCGTCGTTCTGTGAAGTGGTGCGTCAGGATCCAGCACTCCTGTCGAGTCAAATTCTGATGATGACGAGCCACGATCAACCGGAACAGATCGCGGAAGGATTGGCTCGGGGGGCGGATGATTTTCTCAGTAAGGCCGCCAGTAAATATGAAATTACCGCTCGCGTGCAAGCCGGGATTCGTGCGGCGGGACTGATCAAACGTCTGGAAGACGTGACGGCGGAGATCAGACGAAAGCAAGACATACTCGAACGCGAATTGCAGTCGGCGGCCCGGTATGTCGAGTCGCTGCTGCCTGTGTCCGGAACGATCGGTCCCGGTGTCGAGATGGTTCGTGTATATCGACCCTCACTCGGGTTAGGCGGGGATCTCTTTAACGTGGTTCCGTGGAGTCATGACTTGCTGGGGCTGTATCTGCTTGATGCGTCCGGTCATGGTGTGTCACCGGCTTTGCGATCTGCTTCCTTTGCCACGTTTCTTCGTCGAGAGAGCCTGGTTCGTCATGTCGGGTCAAGTGATCCCGGGGCGATCCTGACCGAGGCGAATAAACATTTTCCTCTCACGGAGAACGGACACTATTTCACGATCGTCTTTGCGACCCTGGATATTCGCTCACAGACCCTCTCCTACGCGACAGCGGGGCATAGCGGGGTGTTTCTTTACCGTCAGTCCGGCGAGATCTGTTGGATCGCGAAACCGAATCTTCCGCTGGGATTCGATCCGTCGACGACGTACGGGACTGACGTGCTTGCGATTGAACCGGGCGATCGTCTCTATCTGTTGAGTGACGGTCTCTATGAAGTGCCGGACGCAACAGGCGATCTGTGGGGGCAAGATCGTCTGGAGGAGGTGGTCCGTACGCTTGGCCGCCGGCCGTTGCCCGAGGTCTTATCCGGTGCGGTCAACGAGGCGGTTCGCTGGTTGGGGCATGAACAATTCCCGGACGATGTGGCAGTCATGGCTGTCGAATTCACAGGCAGTTGAACAAGTCGCTTGCGAGCTTGGCTGCGTTTCAAGTCTCAAGTTGTATGTTTCACGTTGTCAAAACACTTGAAACTTTAAACCTGAAACTTGAAACCTGACTCTCCACGCACGACGCTTCGCGTTTCAGGAGTGCGCAATGAACCCAAACCCTGTCTTCGACTTCGATGAAGCACTTGCCCGGGTGGACCAGGACCGGGAGACACTCGTGATGATGGTCGAGTTGTTTCTGGAGCATGGGCCGAAAGATTTGGCTCAAGCTCAGGCGGCTCTCACGGCTGGAGATGCCGTCGGTGTGGCGCGATGGAGTCATCGGTTGAAGGGGGCAATCTTACAGTTTTGTGCTCCGGCCGCACTTCAGGCCTGTAAAGAGTTGGAAGAGTCCGCGAAAGCCGGCAACTTGACGCAGGGCGTGGAACTCTATGCCGCGTTGGAGCGGGAAGTTCATCGCCTGTTGGCCGATCTGCGTCCCATCCTTGACCAAGGCATGGCTGCATGAATATGCCGTTACCAGTGAGTCAGCTCTTGGTCATCGATCCCTGTGTAGAGACTCAATCGCGAATTGCCCGCTACGTGCAGGGCCGAGGGTTTTCAGTGACGAGCGTTCCTGACCCGATGGCCGCGATGGCCACGATTGAGGGGGCGACTCCGGATATCGTGATCACCGACTTGTTTCTTCCGGACGGTGCCGGATTGGCGTTGGTCAAGGAGCTCAAGGCTCGCCATGAGCCCTATCCGGTGATCGTCATGGCCCACAATGCGCCGGAACCGCTGATCGTGGAGGCCCTGCGTGGCGGGGCGATCGATTACCTGCACAAACCTGTTGCCGAGGATGAGCTGGCCTCCGTCCTGCAGCGTGCTCAGGAATTCTTGCCTTGCCATCCGCTGGATGTGCCGGGTGCTCGACAATTTGACTATGAATTGACCATTGATTCGGATCCCGCGTACATCCCCGGCGTTATTTCCTGGCTGCTCAAGATGACGGCGTCCGCGCTACCGCCGCTTCAAAGAATCCATATTCAGGGTGCGCTGCAAGAGTTA
>JAHBWO010000251.1 GCA_019636945.1 Nitrospira sp.
ACCCACAACTAGCAGCCTTTCTGGCAGAGGATTATGCCAGTGTCACGATAGGATGACAAATTCTGGGCCTCCCAGAGGCAGGCGGATCGAAAGATCCAGAATGAACGGAGTCTTTACATCTTCTCGATGTATTCGTCAGAATTGAGTCCCATGTTACCAAGAAATGTGATAGCCTACTTGTACGAGACATACCAGAAGGGAGCCCCATGATGTCGACCGAAGCACATCTGACTCCGAAGGAGAAACAACACCGCTACCGCCGACGCCTGCGCCGCAAAGGGTTGCGGCCTGTGCAAATCTGGGTACCCGATACACGCACCCATGGATTTGCCAGCGAGTGTCGACGCCAGGCGCGACTCGCGGCTCGCTCAGCTCAGGAAAAGCCCACACTTGACTTCATCTCGGAGATCGCCGATTGGGACAGCGCATAAAACGAGGTGACGTCATAACCGTTGCTGCCAAAGGTCACTACAGTGGTAAACCTCGCCCTGCCCTCGTTCTTCAATCCGATCTCTTTTCTGCCCTTGGTAGCGTAACCATTTGTCTCTTGACCACCGACACACTGGATGCACCGCTGTTCCGACTGACTGTCGCCCCCTCTTCCTCCAATGGCCTTCAACACATGTCCCAGATCATGATTGACAAGATTGTCACCGTCCCTAGGGATACCATCGGAGCCCGTATTGGTGCTCTGGATCACGAGCTCATGGTGCGCATTGATCGCTCCCTGGCTGTCTTCCTTGGCATCGTCTGAGTGGAGACCGAGCAGACCCCTCTACAGATCCACACATGCGACTCGCTTCGGCTTTCATCTTGACCCTGCTCACTGGATGTGCCGAATCTCGCCTCGAACAGGGGATGGATCCTGATTCCAGAACCACTGCCACTTCCGACCATATAGGAAGTGAGTGGACCGAAGAACGCAAGGCACGGTATGACCAGGCTCGTGAGGGGCTGCGACAGTCTCAGGAACGCTATATTGCCACCACCCGTCCAGTCCTTGAGCACATGTTTAGACAAGAACACCCCGAATTGACCGACACGGAAATCGAGGCAATGGTCAATGAGGCGCTGGCGAAAGGCTACCACCCCGAGACAAAGTCACGACCGGAGGGTCCGGCCAGGCTCCCTCCGCCACGTCCTATGAACTGTGTACCTCCTCCTGGAAGTTGGCCGTCCAATCCAAATTGCTACTGAGATGATATTGGGGCTAGATCTGCTTCAATGCATCAACGAACGACCCTGATACCGGCATACATTGAGCACGGTTTGCCCTCAACCTAAGAGCACTTCTCCTGAATATCCTGACACCAGCCTCTGAGCATCGCTTTCAGGCGCGTGAAGCCTCGTTTGCTTGCGAAATACGAGAGACGAGCGACGAAGTACGAAAGGGCGGCCATGCTGGACTGCCTCTTTGAATATCCTGTAAGGCACTTGAACTCAACCTACAAGACTTCTCTGGCATCGTCCTCTGAGCGTCGCTTTCCCGTAAATGTTCTTGTTATGATGTTGCCGCCCATGCGACTACACCGAGCTTCCCTGTACTTAATCGTACTCGCCTTACTAATTCCCGGCTGCGCCTCCTGGTTCATAAAGGGTGAGCCCCCGGAGGTGCTCGTCACCAATGTCACGCCATTGGACGCAACGATGTTCGAACAACGGCTCAGTGTGGATCTTCGAGTCCGCAACCCCAATGATTTCGACTATCACCTGACTGGCATCGACTTTACATTGAATCTGAACAGGAAACGTCTGGCGCGTGGCCTGGCGAGCAAGGAAATGACGATCCCCCGGTTGGGTGATGCCGTGATGACGATCGATACCAGCACCTCGACCCTCGACATCATGCGCCAGCTGCTCCAGTTCTCGCAGAAACAGGAACTGACGTACGATATCAAAGGCGTGCTGCATGGTACGGAAGGACGATTGCCGTTCACCAATGCAGGGACGCTCGTTGAGCCTGGCATGTTCTCTGACTCACCGGCAAGTTCTGATGCAACTCCACGATAACGCTCCTACGTCCAGATAGACACCCGCCCCCTTACGTTTAGGGTTTATGTGAAGGAGTTCAATCGGGGTGAGCGAAGGTGGCAGGCTGAGCACTATTATCGCCAGGCTTGAGGCACGGAATACAGGCTGGCATGCCGTTCAAGTTTGCTGAGGAGCTTCTCTGCTTCTTTCACTTGGCTGTCGGCGAACTCTCCTGGCTGACTGTCAAGTGAGTATTTCATCCATGCATCACGGAGTGCATGCAGTTCTTTGAACTGACTCCTCCACCATCGCTCATTACGGCCGCCTGGAGCGGTGGGATCCGGCTGTACCTCTTCAAAAACCACAACCTGTTTGAGGGAATCGATCTTGAAGGAATACCTGGACATGAACACCATTCCAATGAGCCCCTCGAACGACTCAGAGACCGAATTCATAATCGTCGCGGGGATGAAGGTATCCTTAGCGCCTCCAACCTGCACCGTATCCAGAAACGTCCTCATCGCAGGAACAGTTCCGCCGATTCCGCCTGCGGCAGTCAATACCATGCCCCCATCGTTCCCGAACAACCCGAGCTTCTGGGCAACCTTTGGAGAAATGATCAGTCCAGGAGCGCCGGTATCGATCGCCATGGGAACGGTCACGGACCCGTTGAAGGTGACCTGCACAATCACACGCTGCGCATCACCTTCATAGGCTTCGAACGGAACTGAAAACGCATTGAGTATCGGTTTTGCCCCACCAGCCGCAGTGACCTCTTGGCGACTAGCGGTAGGACCCACTCGCTGGGTCGCTGCGGATTTCGGCATGGCCTCTGCATTGGGTTTCTCTGGCTTTACCCTATTTCGGTATTGGGTTGGGACAGATTCCAATGACCTGGCGAAATGGGTTACTCCTGAATCATCGACCCATTGGAGAAGATCTCCGGCAAGCACAGAGGAGCACATCGAGAATAGACTCGTGACCAATACAGATACAAAGGCTGGAAACATTCTCGCGCTCTCCTTTCCCACAGAACCCCCAAGCGCCATGGCCGGTTGGCTCGCTCACCGGCTATTGCCGCGCATCAG
>JAHBWO010000252.1 GCA_019636945.1 Nitrospira sp.
CATTTTTCGGGTCGATTTGCGGCTACGCGCGGAAGGGTCCATCGGGCAGCTCGCTCGATCACTCGATGAATATCAGCGGTATTATGCCGTCCGTGGACAGGTCTGGGAACGGCTGGCTTTACTGAAGGCGGCGCCCGTTGCCGGATCGCAGGCAGTCGGGCAGGCGTTTCTCAAGATGGTCAAGCCGTTTATCTTGGGGGCAGGAGGAAAGGTAGACCACGATCAGGCCTTGGCAATCGTGCAAGACGTACGTGCGGTGAAAGATATGATCGATGCCAAAATGACCGACCGTGGTCACGGACAACGGAATGTCAAGTTGGGAATAGGGGGCATTCGGGAGATCGAATTTTTCGTACAGACCATTCAGGTCTTGGCCGGACGAAAGGTGCCGCTCTTGCTCGATCGAAGCACGCTTGGTTCATTGGACCGACTGGCTCGTAGGAAATTACTCTCGATCAAAGAACGTGACGCGTTGACGGCGGCCTATCTGTTCCTCCGTGATGTCGAACACAAACTTCAGATGGTGCATGACCTCCAGACACATTCTCTTCCCGCTGAGACCGATGAATTGGAGCGTTGTGCCATTCGGATGGGGTATGGTGCTGAAGATCGAACGAAGGCCGTTGAATCCTTCCAGGCCGACCATCAGCGGCACACGGAGATGGTGCATCGGACCTTCCAGTCATTCTTTGTCGAGCCGGAGACCTCCTCGGTCCTCAAGTTGACGCTTCGTCTGATCGGTGCGTCGAGGTAGAGGAGTCGGTGTGAGGGCGGAAAGGTAGGGACGTGATAGCGTAGGCGATCGTGTGCCCTGTGTATCGTGGAGATTGTCTGCTGCGCCATACTACTGGACAAGATTGACAGCCCTGGTTGCCTCTGCTAGCGTCTGTGTGTGAGTGTGGGAATAGTAGTTTTCTCTTTGCAGTGAGGGGTATGAATACGATTCAGATCAAGACCCCGTCTCCTGAGCAAAGCCTTCCTTTGGTAAAAGAGGCGCTGGAGATGGAAAAAAAACTCACACGCGACAGTCTTGCAATCTCAGAGGGTCGAATTTCGTCTCTGGTCAGAGCGCTCGGGGTTACGGTGGATCAAGTACTGGGGGGTGTCGTTGCAAGAGGAGAAGAGAACGAGCAAGACTTGTTGGATTTGGAAGGTGAGCTGGAGCTCCGTCGGACGTTGCAAGAGACACTCACGCATCTCGAGCAGCTCGAAGTATGTCGATAGCCGACTACGCATCACAAATTCGCTCGACCATTCTTGAAACGCCCCACATCGTCTCTCACTCTCTCGGGTATGAAGATCGCCCGCCTGTAGCAGGGATCATAAAAGGATCAGCGACGTTTGCCGATGGAACGGTGCTCCACTTTAAGGAATATCTGCAACTACACCCCACCAGCATCAGACTCAAATATGCCTACCAGTATGTGACGGCGAGCAGCAGCCTTATTTTTCGATATGACAACGCGCGCGACCCTGCTGCGCGAGACCTGCCTACCTATCCACACCACAGGCACGGTCACACCGACCTCGAAGCATCCGCTGGTCCCACGCTCTCAGAAGCATTGCGCGAAGCCGCCGCTCTTGTAAAACGACTGCGGCGATGAAGCGGCCAATTCGTTGACGGCGGCCTATCTGTTCCTCCGTGATGTCGAACACAAACTTCAGATGGTGCATGACCTCCAGACGCAGTCTCTTCCCGCTGAAGAAGACGAGCTAGAACGGTGCGCCATTCGGATGGGGTATGGGATCGAGGATCGGAAGAAGACTGTTGCGTCCTTCCAGGCCGACCATCAACGTCATACGGGGATGGTGCATCGGACGTTCCAGTCATTCTTTGTCGAGCCGAAGACCTCACCGATCTTCAAAGGGACACTTAGAGCGATAGGCATAAAGTTTTAGCGGTGAAACAGGGCAAGAAACACAAAGGGCCCGGTGGTTGCCCACCGAGCCCTTCAGAGCTGTCAGCTATCAGCCGTCAGCTAATTAGTACATCCCTTCCATCCCGTGGCTGTGGCCATGTCCACCGCCGGCGGCTGGTTCCTTCTTCTCCTCAGGAAGTTCGGTGATCATAACTTCGGTCGTGAGCATCAAGCCTGCCACACTGGCCGCGTTCTGCAACGCGCAGCGCGAGACCTTGGTCGGATCGATAATGCCGGCCTTGATCATATCGACATATTCGTCCGAGGCGGCGTTGTAACCACCGTTGGCGTTCTTGTCCTCCCGAACCTTGCCGACGACGACCGAGGCTTCTGCGCCGGCATTCGAGGCGATCTGTCGGAGTGGCTCTTCAAGCGAACGGCGGACGATGTCGAGTCCGACCTTTTGCTCCGCCGGGACATCCTTGATCCCATCGAGTGCCTTGATGCAGCGGAGGTAGGCCGTACCGCCCCCAGGGACAATACCTTCTTCCACTGCCGCCTTGGTGGCATGCAGCGCGTCCTCGACGCGGGCCTTCTTCTCCTTCATCTCGGTCTCGGTCGCGGCGCCGACATTGATGACCGCTACGCCGCCCACGATCTTCGCCAGCCGTTCTTGGAGCTTTTCGCGATCGTAGTCCGATGTGGTTTCGTCGATCTGGGCCTTGATCTGCTTGACGCGCCCTTCGATCTTCTTGGCATCGCCGTAACCTTCCACGATCGTGGTGTTGTCCTTGTCGATCGTGACGCGTTTGGCGCGGCCGAGATCGGTCAGCTTCACGTTCTCGAGCTTGATGCCGATGTCTTCAGAAATCACCTGACCGCCGGTGAGGATTGCGATATCCTCCAGCATGGCTTTGCGGCGATCGCCGAAGCCCGGAGCTTTGACTGCCACGACATTCAAGGTGCCGCGCAACTTGTTGACCACGAGGGTGGCCAGTGCTTCACCTTCGACTTCTTCCGCCAGGATGACGAGCGGCTTGCCCATCTTGGCCACTTGCTCGAGCAACGGCAACAGGTCCTTCATGCTGCTGATCTTCTTTTCGTTGATCAGGATGAGCGGTTCTTCCACGGAACATTCCATCCGCTCGGCATTCGTGACGAAGTACGGAGAAATG
>JAHBWO010000253.1 GCA_019636945.1 Nitrospira sp.
CTCATCGAATTCTGGATCGCTCGCCTTGAAGCCGAGCAAGCACGTCTGATTGAAACAGGACAGGATGCTCCGGCCATGGCATCACAGGGCCGACTCGTCAGGACGACCGGCGGGCTGCATCTGTATGAATTTATCGTGCCCGGTGAGGTCAGGCTGCCGATCGACCTTCCGGTTTCCCTTGTCCCTGCCGATGATACGGATACGACGGAGGGAATCATACTGCGGCAAACAGGGCAGTCGCTTCTGGTGCAACTGGTCGATCACCTCGGAAGGGAAGTCCCTTCTAGCACCCTAGTTCCCGACCATGCCGGCCTCGTTGGGACGGCAGCGGCCCGCCTGAAAGAGATTCTGGCAAAGCCTGATCTGTACCACCTTGGGCCGACCGAGCGGTTGGCGGCGCTTCTCCAGATGCCAATTGTGGAAGTAGAAACGTTCTCCGCCAATTCCTCCGTCTTCACAACACTGTGGTCCGATGACCGAGCACTCCGTCGACAAAGGCTTGGGAGCCTGGCGATGGACCTGGTTCGCGCCAACAAGCGTATCCTGTTGCTGAGTCCCAGCCATGACGACAGTGATGAGCTGGTCGGGATGGTGGGGCGGACCATGAAGGCGGGCGGATTGAACCCCAAAACGTGGGTGACGCGATATGAACTCCCCTTGGTATCGCACGCCGCCGGTCTTGATCTTCATGAGCTGAGTTTTGAAGCTCAGATGCATCAATTCTATGCCAAATCACAGGGCGACAAAGCTACGTTGAAACAGAAGTACGACCGGTTCCGAGAGTTGACTCCGTTTCTGGCCCAAAAGGATGCGAAACAAAAAGATTTGGACGAAGTCCGCCTCCTGGAGTGGCGTTTGGTGACGCAGTTCCGAGAGCTTCAAGTCAAGCTGGCTGGCGTCGAAACCACGCTCAAAGAGTTTGAGAGCCTTCCGCTGTTCCAACGTCTTGCGATGCAGACCGTTGGGAAAAATGTGGAGTCGCTCAAGCAGTATCGTGCGCTGTATCAGAGTCACATGGATCGCCTGGACAGCGAGATCGATGTGGCCAAAACCAGGATTCAGCAACTTGTTCCGGAAGCGGCGGTGCCTCGAGGACAGCGTGCAGAGTGTGAGGAACTCAAGGAGCATCTCGCGAAACTCGGTGGTACCAAGAAAGTTCGAGAACTCCTCGCAGCTGAGGAGAATCCGAATCGCCAGGCTTTTGTCCAGAATAGACGTCTGGTTGTCGCCACCCCCACGCGAGTCGCGACCGACCCGTTGTTCAGCCGCGTGCGGTTCGATGTGCTCATGGTCGATGATGCTCCCAAGATCCCCGCGCCCTCACTGTTGGCTGCAGCTAGCCTCGTGCGTGAACGCATTGTTGTCAGCGGCGATCCACGGGACGTCGCTGCAGTCGGGCAATGGGTGATGCCCCAGAAGGGGACTCGGACTGCTTCGGAAACTGCTCCAGTTCCGCTTGCTTGACGTGGGTGAGGAGAATTCAGGATAATCCCCCCTTCTTGCGGGATGGTATGCAAGGGGAGTTCAGACATGGCTGTCAGTAAGCCGCAAGGGTCACATCAGTAGCCTCTAGAGCCGAAGTGGTGGAATGGCAGACACGCCAGCCTCAGGAGCTGGTGCTCGCAAGGGCGTCCGGGTTCAACTCCCGGCTTCGGCACCACAACACCTCACCCTCTCCTAATCAAGAGAGTTTATCGTTTCCTTTTTTTAGAACCGGTGAACACCCCCTTCTGACGTTTGGCTGTGCCGAATGGTTACGTCACTGTAAAGTGGACACGCAGGTAACCACCTTATGAGGAACCGTTGATCGTGGTCTCACCCGGGGTTTACCGTCACTATAAAGGTCAGCAGTATGAAGTCTTGGGGGTTTCTCGACATTCAGAAACGGAGGAGGTGTTTGTTGTGTATCGGGCCTTGTATGGCGATCGAGGCCTCTGGATTAGACCCCTTGCCATGTTTACTGAGAGCGTCGAGAAGGAAGGCATATCTGTTCCGCGCTTTTCACGAATCGATGAGAAAATAGGAGAAGCCGAGACCTGAGGGCGGATGGGGTGGTCGAAGACGCCTCGTCACTCACCCAGCGATATCCTTTCAAGGTCCGTCATGATGGAATCTGTTCCGCGTGATGTCTTTGCGGACTCATAGACCGCCACTTCCTATAACGTTCCACGTATCATCCTCAGACCTCAAAATGGTATTTTGGTGACAGGTCGGTCAGGTTCGACAACAATGAACTGTCTCTTGAGGGATCCACTTGCGGAGCATATGAAGGCTGAAGAAGCCGCTATCAGGTTACCTCTGACAAATCGGTCGGCTTCACGATAGATGATCAGGCTGAAAGGTAGGGGTGTAATGAGACGACTTGTGCTCGCGGGAGTCTTGATCCTCAGCACTATGGCGATCGCAATGGCTGTGGAACCGCTGACTGGGGACCCAAAGAAAGTAGTCCCTCAGAGATCGATTCCGCTGGCTGGGGAAGAACCCTACGAGGCGTTAAAGCGGGGCGACTATCGAGGCGCTGCGGGACTCTTCTCTCCACGGGCGGAAAAAGGCGATGTGCGGGCGCAGTACAATCTCGGACTGCTGTATGCCAGCGGAATGGGCGTGATGCAAGACTACCAGACGGCCTTGAAATGGCATCGCATGGCGGCGGGGCAAGGCCACGCCGGGGCGCAAAATGAACTCGCTCAGATGTATGCGAAGGGGCAAGGGGTGCAGCAGGATCAAGTACGGGCCTATGTCTGGTACAGCGTCGCGGGAGAGTCGTCGACCGGTGGGTCAAAAACGGAGATCATCAAGGACCGGGACCATATGGCGATGCGTATGACGCCAGATCAGATTCAGAAAGCCGAAGGGCTGACCAAGCAGTGCCTCGAATCGCAGCTTAAGAAGTGCGGTGAGAAATAGAACCTTCCCCATCATTATCTGACGCCACACCACTTCGAGTTTAAAGCCTTTCGTAGTTCGTTTCTT
>JAHBWO010000254.1 GCA_019636945.1 Nitrospira sp.
GTCCAACTGAGCCTGCAGGCGTGCCTGAATCGCCAGGCTGTTCGCCAGGGCAATGGCCACCTGATCAGCCAATCGTCGAGCGTACGTCACGTCGTGAGAAGGAGCAGATTTCCGTTGGCGGTAGGCGAGCGCCAAGACTCCACTCACACGCTCGTTCACGACGATCGGAAAGATGATGACAAGCGAGAGACCTGGTCGCATCATCAAGGAGAGATAGGAGGGAACCGCAGTCCCCATCGCTACCAGATGATGAGGGTGAGCTGCCATGGCAGCCAGATGTTCCTCGGAGAGTTGACACGGATAGGTCTTCGTTTCGTCCGATTGGTTCTGGTGGTGCTGAATGTAGCGGACGGACAACTCAGTGGGGCCGGTGTCTTCAAGATTGAGCAACATCATGCCTACGGCGTCACAGGCGATGCTCTCCGTGATGCGGGACTGCACGATGTTCACCATGGCGGCCGGCTCATGGCTCGAGAGAATGGCCTGGCTAATCGCCGACAACGTCTCCAGCATGTGAAACTGTTGATTGAGTTTATCCGTCATGCTGTTGAAGGAATCGGCTAACTGCTCGAATTCATCGCCGCTCTGAACGCTTACCTGGGTTGAGAAATCCCCGGTTGCCAGACGCGCGGTCCCCTCTTGTAACAGTGTCACTGGTTGGAGGCTGCGTCGGATATGAGCCAGACTGAGCAGGACGACGGCACTCAATGCGCACGCGATCACCAGCAGGAAGGTGTGTCGGAATCGGTCGACCGGCGCCAAGGCTGAGGCCCGTGTTTGGCTCAGGACGATAGTCCATGGTTCGACCAGAAACGTATGACGGAGCGGCATCGACCAGGCCCCGGCGATATACTCGTGGGCGTCCAATTGCCAGATCATCCCGTTACCCATGGGAGCGGCAAGGTCGTGCCGACGAAAGTCCGGGAGCATGACTGGCTGAGCGAAGGTCGAGTAGAGGACATGACGATTGCCGTCTTCTACGACGAGATCCGTGTCACCCGGCAACGTCTCCTTGACCTGTGTGCTCCATAACGCGGTGTCGTTGAGGTGCGCGGAGAGCAGCCCGGCCTCCCAGCGCGCGGGATTGACGAGACGAGTCAGCGTGAGTTGTGCAGATTGACCGGCAGCGGACGAGACCTCGAGGAGTGATTTCCCCGCCTGGAGATGGGCGGTCTGGGCCTGCGTGAGCTCCCGTCGCTGAGGACCGGTCGCGGGAGTAAGCCGTACGTCACGAAAGCGATGAGCCAACTCTTTCACCGAGTCGGTGATCGCAACCTCCTCCGTCACAGTGCCCTCTTGTGGTAGCTCGGCTGCAATCCGGTTCAGGTCCGCCGTGAGGGTCAGAAGATGGTCATACAGCACCATGCCCTGGGATTTGCTCTCTTGCTTGAGCCGGGCTGCTGATTGGGCAATGAGTTCTTGACTGACTTGTCGATAGGAAATCCACGCGAGGAGCGAGGTCGGGATCAGTGCACAGAGTACGAAGAGCGTGAGGATGCGGCGTCCAATACGGCTATGGAAGAGGGAATGAGACAGCATCGTCTGCATGGACGTAACAAACTAGAAGTTCTTGGCCAAACCGTAATATCCGCCATCACTGGCTCGAATGACGTCATCATGACTCTTCTGGGCCGTCAGTGGCTTTACCGAATCTCCATCCTTTCCCATACTGTACAGGTCAAAGTCGGAACTGATCGGGTGAAGATGCCGGTCCTTTCTTGCCCCCCTTGTCCGCAATTGTTTCCGCCGCCATTTCCACCTCCATTTCCCCCGGCATTGCCATTTCCCCCTCCGTTACTATTGCTGTTACCCCCACTACCTCCGTTTCCACCATTCGCATTTCCCCCAGCGCCCCCGTTATTCCCTCCAGCATTTCCACCTCCCCCCCCATTACCCCCGGCAGCAACAAGGTGCAAGTAGTCCTGACGCCCTCCATTGTCGATGGTCCATGAGATAAGCGATTCACGGTCTGCTGAGAACGAGTAGTTGGCGGGAATCATTCGTGGGCTATTCTTCCGGCGCAATTTCAGCTTGGCCACACTGCTAATATCATCAACGGTCCCACACTCGACGCGCCAGTATTGATAAGGACTTCCCCAGGGGTCCAGTGTGGTGGTCCGTCCAATGTCCGCGAGACTATTTGGATAGGTTCCGACAGCCAGGGCAAATCCTTTGATGTCTTTGGCGAGCCCGTGCAGTTCCGATATGGCCCGTGCCACGCGTGCCTTCTCGATAAACTCCATGTAATTCGGAAAGGCCAGAGCGGCCAAGACGCCAACGATTGAGACCGCGAGTGTGAGCTCAATCAGGCTAAAACCATCAGCGCGCAGGAGATATGATCGGCGTGGACGAAGTGGGGGCTCCAGTATGAAATTGCATTCGTGTGTCATGATGATCGTCTAGCCGCTATGCGTTTTGAACGTATCCAGGGAGGACTTGAGTCCTGATAAGTTCTGTTCCATTTGTTTTGCGAGGGTGGCCAAGGCCGGATCCTCTTTCGCCGTAGCCAGCTCCCTGATCCTGGCCGCATCGAGGGCCAGGAGGATTTGCATATGTTTGAGTGCCGCGATTTTCGAGTGCAGCTGTACGGTCATGTGATTGACCAGGTCAACCTCTGGGGTCAAATAGTCTCCTTGACGCAACGTGGTGCGAACGCACAGGTTGCCGTTGCCGATCTGAGGGAACACCTGCTTGAGGCGAGCAAGGGGGCCTGCCACCCGATGCATCAGTCGTATCGAGTGGATGCAATGGATCAAGACTACGAGGCCGGCACCGAGCGCCCATGGCCAGAATCTGGCGTGGA
>JAHBWO010000255.1 GCA_019636945.1 Nitrospira sp.
ACCTTGTCGCCGGGCTTCGGTTCGGCCGGATCAGCCACGATCTTCACGTCGATCGCCCGCTTCACCATGGCGGGATCATGTCCGCCACGCCAGAGATGCTGACGGCCTTGGCGAACGGGGCCGCCGATTGCCACTGGTCGTTCGATTTCTGGCATATGGCAGCTCTGGCAGATGAAACCGCGTTCTTTCTTCCAGTGTCCATCTTCATATTCGGGATAGGTGCCGCAAGGCCCGCCGTTATAAAACTGTGCCGGTCCTCCCACGACGCTGTGACAGCGCTGACAGAGTTGTGCGGTACGGAAGGTCGGATCGTATTTCGTCGGATGGGGGGCCTTGGCGTCTTCGTAAGGCCCCATGATGACTCCAGCCCGTACATGACAGGCCGCGCAGGTCACGCCTTCCTGTTGATATTCCTTATCGTAGTGGGGATTGGGTTCTTGGACGGCACGTTCGACTCGGTCGCGTGGGATGTCCTTAATCAGGGTCGGTTGCTGGTTTTCCAGCGGGGTGTGACAGTTCAGGCAGACCCAGATGTGTTTATCCTTTGTCCAATAGGCTTGGAAAAAGGGATCCGTATAGGCCTGAGCATGGATGCTGGTTTTCCATTCGTTGTAGATGTCGACATGGCAGACTCCGCAGGCCTCCGCCTTCAAGCTCACGAGACCGTCGGGAACTTTTTGATGGGGGATGGCATGGGCGTAATCTTCACGCAAGCCGAAGATGACGACTGGTTTCACTTCGGTATAGTACAGATACGTGAGGCCGCCTAGCACGACGAGTCCGATCAAGGTTCTCTTCACCCACTGCATTGCTGGCTCCGTTCGACCCGCCCTCGTGTTGAGTGTCTCAACGTATGCGCCACTATATACCCTGATTGATCTGTTGCAGGAGAGATAGCACTCATCATACTGGACGGCTTCCTACTCTCTCAACTCGTGTCTCTCTCCAGCCTTGTACGAATGGATCAAGGAAATGTGGTGACAGAGAACTCAGGGCAACAAGTCTCGTCATAGGGCCAGAATATGACTTGCTCCAAGCAGGCGACTTCGCTATACAGGGCTGGTCCAACTTAGTTAAGGGAGGAACGCTAACTATGCATAGGATGCCGACGAAAACGTTGCTTCGTGGGATTGTTTGCCTGTTGATTATCGGAGGCTGTGCGTCGGAACAGGTCGTCGTGGAGCCAACGGCAACAGGGCCATTGATCTCATCGGCTCCTCCTGAAGTAGCCTCCGCTGGGCCATCGGATTTTGTGAAGGCGTGCTTGGCCCGAATTGCGAATGATGCCAGCGAAGGGGCACAGATGGTGGCCGAGCAAAGCTGTCAGGACAATGAAAAGCTTCACCAAGCTGTGGTCGGGGTTGCCGTGGCGAAAAGTGGAAACCGTGCATCCGCCGGTACGCAAGGTGATTCGCTGGACGCCTGTATGGCACGTATTCCCTCCGATGCAACGGCAGGTCAGCGAATGTTGGCGGAAGAAAGTTGTAAGCGTGATCAGATCACGCATCACTGAATAGAGAGCGATCATAAGCAGGGGTCAGACTTGGACCTTCAGTCTGGCTCCATCTCTCCATGGTCCTAGGTGCAGGCTCTGACGCCGTCGGGGAAGCTCGGTCGCGTATTTCTCGACTCCATCACCTTTTCGATTTTGTAAGTCCTTTCGTGTCAAAGTTAATAGACGGTCCTGCGGATATTATCCCCACTTTCCCATTCAGTCAGCGAGTGTGCAGTGGTACAAATGAAGGTCCTGACGTATTGCATGTGGACTCGTTTCGCTCGCAGCGAGCACGATAGTTGCTCAATTATTGGGGCACGTCCTGATCAGAGCATAAATGATCATTCAGGGGTGAAAATACTAGGTAATTAGGGCGTTTCGTAACCATCTGGTAGGCTGGAGGCCGCATGGTTACAGGATCGCATCGGGTGTTTGGGTGTGCGGCCAACTTTTTGCGTGGCCGCAAGTGTGTGTTCTGCGGGTCGTTTCGGGTCAATCGGACACGACGCGGGTATGTGAAATGCCGCACCTGTAGACGGCAGAAGAGCCTCGCAAAACTCCGGCGCGAGATTGCCATCCTGCAGGGGTTCTACCAGCAGGTGCCAGCCTATCGGTTGGCACATGACCTGGGAGTCGATCCCAAAGTCATCAGTCGGGTCTATCAGAAATTGCGCACGGCGTTGTTTCATGTCGCCGAATTGGAAGGCATGGCCAGTAAACTCTCCGGTGAGATTGAGCTGGATGAAGCCTATTTCGGTGGGCGCCGCAAGGGGCGCCGTGGCCGAGGTGCCGCTGGTAAAAGCGTCGTGTTCGGGCTGCTGGAGCGGGATGGGCGCGTGTATACGAAGGTGGTGGAGCATGTGTCGGCCGACACCCTCATGGCCCACATTCAAACCACCACTCGGAAAGGTTCCGTGTATTACACGGATGCCTTTCGGGGCTATCAATCGTTGCGGCGCTATGGCAAACACCATACGGTCAATCACAGTAAGAGTCTCGTGGATCGCCGAACCAAGAACCATATCAACGGGATCGAAGGGTTCTGGTCATTTGCCAAGCACATTCTCTACAATTATCGGGGCGTGTCCAAAATATCACTTCCCCATGTATCTGAAGGAAATCGAGTATCGCTTCAACCACCGTCAGGAGAACCTCTTCAAGCTCTTCTTGCGGTGCTTCTTTGGTTACGTTTCGCCCTAATTACCAAATACTATGTACATGATGATTGCTTATCCACAGATATTGAGAGCCGGCCTCATCGCACTACTCCTCACGGCATCGGCACTGTCGGATGCGAGA
>JAHBWO010000256.1 GCA_019636945.1 Nitrospira sp.
GAAATATCCCCGACGTTTCAACCTGTTGGCGGTTTGCGACACCGCTGCTCTCTCTGTAAGCTTCCCCTTCAAGGTGCCACTGCCAAAGGAGAACTTCGGGCTTCAAGTTCGGCTCGATACGTGACGGGCGGGAGCCCCGCCAACGCATCGTGCGGCCGCTGTTCGTTGTAACTCTGTAACCATCCCGCGCTGATCTCCCGGACCAGATCGAGGGACTCGAATACATAGGTATTGAGTACGTCCATCCGCTAGGTTCGATTGAAGCGCTATGATCATCCCTTAGGCTATGATACGGCATCAACGTGTCCTGGGCTTCATCCGGCTGTTGTACGATACAGAGGCCTTCGCCATCCGTTCCCCCTGCGGCGAGCAACACGCCAACCACTCGGGAGTGATACTTATAGGCCGTCGAATAAAGATCATCTCTCGATGTCCCAATTATGACCACATCTCGATGAGGTTGATGATCGGGCAGTCGAGTCATGCTAGGAGGCGCCTCTTCGATGTGCCGTAAGGCGAAGCCCATGAAGAAGATTGGCCTCGTGCCTGGGAGGAGGTTCGCCATCCGACACGCTAGCTGGCCCAAAAATAAATAAGCTGCTTGCAATCAATAACTTAGCCAAGTGGAGGACCTGAGCGTCATTGACAGGGGGATGAAGGTCCTGTACGGTCTGGCTATGACGTTGTGACCTCGCCGACTGTCCCATCTATCGCGCGACTTGTCTCTCCTTGCGCGCCTGATTCCCCGGTCATCGCTGCTCCTACGGCATAGAGTCCGCTTTCAAACCTCGGGTCGAACTTTGCCCTATGGCTAGTCGGCCCGTCACGTGAGTGGCTGGAAGCACCAGGCACTTAGATAAAGGAGCCCGATGACACAAGAACAATTTCAACACTTTTGGTTGCAGCTCAAGGCGCCGCTCAAAATGAAGTGGAACAAAATTACTGAGAGTGACCTCGACGCGATTCAGGGGAATCTTGCGACATTCTCGGCCATACTTCGCCAGCGATACGGCGACGTGGACAATCTTGAAGTGCAAACCTGGGCGGATCGCCGGCATGCGGTGTGGAGTGGAAACTACATTGGATACAAGGACCCAGAGCCCGTGTCCTAACCTGTCGACCCGGGCAAGAAGATCCTCAAGTTTATCCTAGGCGAGACTAAAGCGAGGGAGATCCTCATGGCGAAGATCGTCATCAATACCAGTTATAATCAGTTTTGCGTGAGCCACGAAGCGTTCCTCCGTCTCCGCGAGTTGGGGCAACCGGACGCATTGCAGGAGACCGACGAGGGAGCCTATTGGCCTGTTGCGGCGAGTCCTCACGAGCCAAGTCTAAATCAATGCGGGATGCTGATTCCTCGGGATGATCACAGGCTGGTGCAAGTGGTGGAAGAATTGCGAGGTAGAGCCAACGGACACGGTGCTGAACTGAAGGTGGTCACGATTCCGGATGACGTGCAATGGGTCATCGAGAGGAAAGAGCGGGGCGAGCAAGTCAGCGAGCAACACCGGATGTGGAGCTGATCTGATTATGATTTTCCACAGTCGGCACTATTGATAGGTGACGCACCATTCTCTCAACAAGGGGCATGTAATTGGGCGAAGCACAACCAGAGTATCCACCGCTGACGTTCGATGAACTGGGGAAGTTACTCAGCCGACAGGTTGAAAACGTCGCGGTGGCCAAAGTCATCAAAGATGCTCTGCAGCGCCGTCTCATTGATACAGCAAGCCGGTAAGCTAATCGCCCCTCTATGGCCTGCGAATTCTGGCTTGGGGATACGCCCCCCAGGAGATAGGAGGGGTGCAGTCGTAAGAACCGCCACACGGTTGATGGCCCCTACTGCACTCACACGCGGTAGGGGCTTTTTGCTGCCCCTATCACCTAATGAGGTCTACCGATCACACCATAAAGGAGTTACACGATGAAGCAGTCGCGAGAAGGTGAGAATTCAAAGCCGAATACGTCCAGGGCGTTACTCCCAAAGGATGTGCGCTCGAAAGCTGAGAATTCGGTTCGCTCAAAGCGAATGAAGCCCGCTACGCCTGTCAGTCTGCCGTCGGAGCTGACAACTTCTGCGAGGGGACTCGTGCTTACCCAAGAAGAATACAGGGCGCGTGTGGCTAAGAAAGCCTTCGAAATCTATGAAAAGCGTCGGGCATGGACTGAGGTGGATGACTGGATCGAGGCCGAGCGCGTGGTGAAATTGGAACTGCTCAATGAGCCCCAGGGGGGCGATGCGTGAGAGTTCTGAAATATCTTCAGCACATGTCGAGGAACGACCTAAGACACTGCTAGATATTCTCCAGTGCCCGTGTGGATTCGCTATCGCGCCTAGCACATACAAGATGGAATGGCCGGATGGAGCTGTGGATCCTTCGAAAATTGTGGAGGGGGTCGCAGCACCTCAAAGACCTCCACTGCATTCAGAAACGTTCCCGACAAATATTGGGCCAACAGATGGTGGCGTAACGCGACACCATCGCCGTCGACTAATGCCTCAGCTATCGGACTTCTTTCTATAGTTCGTCTCCGACCTTGATCGCTCGCGATGCGAACTTATGCGAAGGATCATGGAAGTGTAGTTCCCGCAGCACCCTCTCACGCCTTCTGAACTCGCCGCGTATAGACTCCGCTTGAGGCGAATATGGTTCGACTGCCTTAATCCGTCTGCGAAACTTGGCACCAGGGCTTTGTCCAGTAGCCTCCTCCAGAGACC
>JAHBWO010000257.1 GCA_019636945.1 Nitrospira sp.
GCAAGCCATTCCGTCCGGTTCGTCCATCCCCAATAATCTGTTAACCGCCTCTCTTTCTACACTTCTGCATAAGCTCGCTATCTGGGCGCACATTCCTCGGCAACGTCACGTCGTAAGGCGCATCGGCTGCTCTACGAGAGCCTGTAAACGAGAGTACTCCTAATCACATTCCAGCGGTTTCCCTAGGTCCATGGCCGAACCGGGAAGCCGTAGGATACGGGCATGACGCAGGAGATAAAAGGATGGCTGTTTCTGGTGGCGAGTCTACTGCTCTTAGCATTGATCTGTGGTCTCGCCACGCTTGGGCTGCTGACCAGGCCAGCCCGTTGGTCCGAACGATGAGCAGGGCACGTTCGCTTGGCGATCCATCGGCAGCGCGGCGCCCCGAGCGGCAGGAACCGGAGGTGATCACCATGGCTTGGTACCACGAACGAAGCGCCGAGGAGAAACTCACGGTGTTGATCCGGTATCTGGTTCACAGTTTCCCCCTGGCCAGTATTTTGTCTCGGCAAGTCGGAGACCGGTATCACGTGTTTGTTATCGTGCCATTCGATGGGTCACCAGAAAAAACATTGCAGGTCGAGACGACAGTCTTTCGCAACAGAAGTCTTCGGGTCGAAGGATTTGCCGCTCTTCTGTCAACACTGAATCTTCGTCGCCTGTTCGATCAGAATGATCGCTACGATCTCAATTGGTTCGGTCGCCAGCCGAAGGCGAGGCATGCGTCCACATTCTACGGGGCATCCCTACCGCAAGCCTCTCAGATTTCGGCAGCGCTCGCGTGACACAGCAGGCGGGGCACCGAAGCCGTTGGTTTTTCCCCAGAGCCCGATGAATCCATGAGAAGGGAGCAAGGTGTCGCGATAGTGGCATCGTTGACTCCTTGTGTGGTTCGTATTACTGTTCAACGATGAGTGGTCAAACCATCATCCTCCGGCGCGTCATCTGGAGCCTGCTCGCAATATGGCTGTTTTTCGGTGGGGTCTCATTCACTGAACAAGTGAACAGCCTGTTGGATAGGAGCGATCAGGATGAGCAGGCGCTTTCCCAGCTGAGCCTGACCCTCAAGCCGGAAATTCCTCCGCTGCCAAAGCAGTTGACGAGTTCCGTGCCCCCCATCGTGCTGATCCCCTCAGTCATCCATCTCGCAGATAGTTCACATTCCCTCTCGATTCCATCGCAGCTTCTGACGCTTCGTCCTCACCAACGTGTCTCCGTCTACCGCATTTGATCTCCTTGCCATCCTAGTCTCGTGATCCAGCGCGTAACGGCTTTGTGCCGCTGACTTGCGTGGATAGGTGCGCATGGTGATTGGCCAGGTGATTCGGGATTGCGTCGGCGATCGATACGAGTCGTCTTCTTTCTACGCTCGCGTTGTCGTCTGACCGTCGCTCTCACCGGGTTCAAGGGCTTTCGAGGCTGTCGATCTGATTGCCCAGAGTGGCCACCATGCCTGAGCTCTTCCGACTCTATGGAGACGCTATGCTTGAGAAGCTCAAGTTTTTCGGCCACGCGCCTAAATGTGAAGCCCCGATACGGGCGACTCTTCTCTATCATTACGAGGGCGCCGTCCCTCAGGGACCCAACCATATTGTTCCACCACCGGTTGAAATCCTCGATGCCCCTAGCCGGGTGCAAACCGCCCAAGCCACACGCATTCACCTGCCGGGAATCTTGGTTTTCATATTCGTGGTGGGGATGCTGGTCCTGGGGTATTGGTGGGGACAAACCGTGAAACCGGTTGGCATCATTCGAGCCCACCTTCAGGCGATCGAAGATGGTGAGTATGGAAAGGCGTATAGCTATCTATCACTACGGGCGCAAGAACAGGTGTCATACGATGAATTTGTGACATTGATCCAGGAGAACAGTGTTGTGATGGAACCGCGCGGCAGCACCTTCCTCTCCAGAAAAGTGAACGGTAACACCGCCTCCATCAATGGCTTTGTGGAAGGGTACAGTGAGTATGTGAGTGATGTCCGATACGTGCTCGTCAAGGAGGCCCATCAATGGAAGATCGTGCGTTTTGAGTGGGGAGTGCCACGACCCATGAAAGAAGACCAGAGCAACGCTTCAGGATGAGACTGGGGTATCAAATGATCTCAAGCGAGGTGGGGAGCCCCCGACTCTCAGCTTCCGGTAGTGCAATGAGGGGTTACAATCTTTACAACCAGGGGTCTTCCTAACCCACCTTGCCGCAGAACTTCGGTATCCTCGGCCTCATGCTGAACGAAAAATTTGTTGCCACCTACTCGTTTCCTGTCGGGACCAAGCCCTCGAAGAGAACTCCTCATACACACCATTGGGTTTCCGATAACAGCCAAGGCCAATGCGAGTTCGAGCGCTGGACCTGTGCCTGGTGCGGTCAGAAGCGTATCCGACTCACTGCGGCAGATGAACCGGAGCTCGTACGGGGATGGCTCCAACCCGAGACCGTGGGAGTTGGGAATCAGTAGGGCAGAGGGAACGGAAGGTAATCACTTCTGCAAGCATCCTGACGGATTCACTGTCAGGAGCTGCCCGTGACTTCACTGCATGACAGGTCAGGCAATCAACGAATGCTCGAGCGCATAACGCACGAGATCCGCATTGCTGTCGAGAGCCAACTTGGTCAATACGCGAGTTCTATACGTG
>JAHBWO010000258.1 GCA_019636945.1 Nitrospira sp.
TACGTATAGGACCCGCGTATTGACCAAGTTGGCCCTCGATAGCAATGCGGATCTCGTGCGTTATGCTCTCGAGCATTCGTTGATTGCCTGACCTGTCATGCAGGGAAGTCACGGGCAGCTCCTGACAGTGAATCCGTCAAGATGCCTGAAGAAGTGATTGCCTTCCGTTCCCTCTTGCCCCTATTGATTCCCAACTCCCACGGTCTCGGGTTGGAGCCAGCCCCGTACGAGCTCCGGCTCATCTGCCGCAGTGAGTCGGATTCGCTTTTGACCGCACCAGGCACAGGTCCAGCGCTCGAACTCGCATTGGCCCGGGCTGTTATCGGAAACCCAATGGTGTGTATGAGGAGTTCTCTTTGAGGGCTTGGTCCCGACAGGAAACGAGTAGGTGGCAACAAATTTTTCGTTCAGCATGAGGCGAGGATACCGAAGTTCTGCGGCAAGGTGGGTTAGGAAGACCCCTGGTTGTGAAGGTCGTGCCCCCTCATTGCACCACCGGACGTCTCAAGGTCGAGGGGCTCCCACCTCGCTTGAGATCATTTGATACCCGAGTCTCATCCTGAAGCGTTGCTCTGGTCTTCTTTCATGGGGCGTGGCACTCCCCACTCAAAACGCACGATCTTCCATTGATGGGCCTCCTTGACGAGCACATATCCGACATCACTCACATACTCACCGTACCCTTCCAAAAAGCCATTGATGGAAGCGGTGTTACCGTTCACTTTCCTGGAGAGGAAGGTGCTGCCGCGCGGTTCCATCACAACACTGTTCTCCTGGATCAACGTCACAAATTCATCGTATGACACCTGTTCTTTCGCCCGTAGTGATAGATAGCTATACGCCTTTCCATACTCACCATCTTCGATCGCCTGGAGGTGGGCTCGAATGATGCCAACCGGTTTCACGGTTTGCCCCCACCAATACCCCAGGACCAACATCCCCACCACGAATATGAAAACCAAGATTCCCGGCAAGTGAATGCGTGTGGCTTGGGCCGTTTGCACCCGGTTAGGGGCATCGAGGATTTCAATCGGTGGTGGAACAATATGGTTAGGCCCCTGAGGGACGGCGCCCTGGTAATGATGGAGAAGAGTCGTCCGTATCGGGGCTTCACTTTGGGGCACCTGGCCGAAAAACTTGAGCTTCTCAAGCATAGCGTCTCCATAGAGTCGGAACAGCTCAGGCATGGTGGTCAGTCCGGGTAATCTGTTCAACAGCCTCGAAAGCCCTTGAACCCGGTGAGGGCGACGGTCAGACGAACAGCGCGAGCGTAGAAAGACGACACGTATCGATCGCCGACGCAATTCCGAATCACCTGGCCAATCACCATGCGCACCTATCCACGCAAGTCAGCGGCACAAAGCCGCTACGCGCGGGATCACGAGACTAGGATGGCAAGGAGATCAAATGCGGTAGACGGAGACACGTTGGTGAGGACGAAGCGTCAGAAGCTGCGATGGAATCGAGAGGGACGGTGAACTATCGGCGAGATGGATGACTGAGGGGATCAGCACGATGGGGACCACGGAACTCGTCAACTGCTTTGGCAGCGGAGGATTTTCAGGTTTGAGGGTCAGACTCAGCTGGGAAAGCGCCTGCTCATCCTGATCGCTCGTATCCAACAGGCTGTTCACTTGTTCAGTGAATGAGACCCCACCGAAAAACAGCCATATCGCGAGCAAGCTCCAGATGACGCGCCGGAGGGTGATGGTTCGACCACTCATCGTTGAACAGTAATACGAACCCAACATGGAGTCAACGATGCCACTGTCGCGACACCTTGTTCACTTCTCATGGATTCATCGGGCTATGGGGGAAAACCAGCGGCATCGGTGCCCCGCCTGCTGTCTCACGCCAGCGCTGCCGAAATCTGAGAAGTTCTTGGCAGGGATGCCCCGTAGAATGTGGACGCATGCCTCGCCTTCGGCTGGCGACCGAACCAATTGAGATCGTAGCGATCATTCTGATCGAACAGGCGACGAAGATTCAGCGTTGACAGAAGAGCGGCAAATCCTTCGACCCGAAGACTTCTGTTGCGAAAGACTGTCGTCTCGACCTGCAATGTTTTTTCTGGTGACCCATCGAATGGCACGATAATAAACACGTGATACCGGTCTCCGACTTGCCGAGACAAAATACTGGCCAGGGGGAAACTGTGAACCAGATACCGGATCAACACCGTGAGTTTCTCTTCGGCGCTTCGTTCGTGGTACCAGGCCATGGTGATCACCTCCGGTTCCTCTCGGAGCGCCGCGCTGCCGATGGATCGCCAAGCGAAACTGCCTTGCTCATCGTTCAGACCAACGGGCTGGTCTGGTCAGCAGCCCAAGCGTGGCGAGACCACAGATCAATGCTAAGAGTAGTAGACTCGCCACCAGAAACAGCCATCCTTTTATGTCCTGCGTCATGTCCGTATCCTACGGCTTCCCGGTTCGGCCATGGACCTAGGGAAACCGCTGGAATGTGATGAGGAGTACTCTCGTTTACAGGCTCTCTTAGAGCAGCCGATGCGCCTTACGACGTGAAGTTGCCGAGGAATGTGCGCCTAGATAGCGAGTTTATGCAGAAGTGTAGAAAGAGAGGCGGTTACCAGATTATTGGGGATGGACGAACCGGACGGAATAGCTTCT
>JAHBWO010000259.1 GCA_019636945.1 Nitrospira sp.
CTAGCCGGGATGATGGGGGGAACAGTGGGGGTTGAGAGTGTTTCCGGACGGGGCTCGACATTTTGGTGCACGATGAGGCTTAGGAAAGTACCCGCTCAGTCGCTGCATGCCAAAGCAAGTTAACGCATCACAGTAAAGAGTCGTCGGAGGGTGTGGAGTGACAAGCGAGGAGATCAATCGACGCATCCTGGTCGTGGACGACAATGTGTCGATCCATCATGACTTCCTGAAAGTTCTACACCCGACCAAGGGATCGGAGGCTCTAGAAGAGGCACGGGGCTCCTTATTCGGCGAGCCCGGTCCTGTCTGGAGCAGCGACGAGTTCAGGGTCAATTGTGCAGAGCAAGGGACCACCGCGCTGGCCTTCGTTGAAGCGGCTGTCAAGGAAGGGAAACCATATGCGGTGGCTTTTGTGGATATGCGGATGCCGCCCGGTTGGGACGGGCTGGAGACGATCGAGCGTCTCTGGGCAGCAGATGCTGCGTTGCAAGTCGTGATCTGTACCGCCTACTCCGACCAACCGTGGGAGGAGATCAGAGGCCGAATTGGGCGAACGGATAAGTTGCTGATCCTGCAGAAGCCGTTCAATAGCATCGAGGTATTGCAGCTTGCGACTGCGCTCTGTCGGAAATGGGACCTTGCGGAAAAGGTTGTGGGCCAGGTGAATGAGTTGAGTCATCTTGTTGATGAACGGACCATGGAGCTTCGGCATGCGAACCGACAGCTTACGGAGTTCAATGAGGCACTGATGCGGACGGTAGCGAGCCTTGAAGCCGCCCAGACTGAAATCCTACGGCAAAATGGGGAGCTGGAGCGTCTGGCCTCACGTGATCCGCTGACGGGATGTCTCAATCGCCGTGCATTTTATGCCTTGTTTGAGGAGGCGTTTGCTGCGGGACGTCGACAAGGAAGTGAGCTCTGCTGTCTCATGGTCGACATTGACGAGTTTAAGCGTGTGAATGATGAATTCGGGCATGCCGTCGGGGATCAAGCGATCCAAGCCGTCGCGGACTGCCTTCAGTCAGGGGTGCGATTGACGGACATGGTCGGACGCTATGGAGGGGAAGAATTCTGCCTGATGTTCCCTCGCACGACATTGAGTGAGGCGACGGTGTTGGCGGAGCGCCTTCGAGCCCGTGTGGTTGCGGAAGCTGGCAGCCGTGTGCGAATGGCATCCGGCATGACGCTGACGGCGAGTATCGGTGTGTCATCCAGTGTATTTGGAGCCCGAGCTCCGCTGGAGTTGATCGATCAAGCAGATAGAGCGCTGTATGCCGCAAAGGAGAACGGCCGTAACTGTGTCATGGCGATGGATGTGCTGGTCCCAGGGCTTAAAACGTCTGAACAGCTTGAACTTCAGGTCCGTCGAGTCACCCCGCGCGAATCGACTCCTCTCATCATTCGATAAGTAGCGACCAGGGAGAGTTGTCCCGATGACGTTGGCATTGATGCCGGTGCGTCCATCCTTTCCATATCCGCCTGAGTTCCGTAGTACGGAAAGGTATCACGCGGTTTGGGGTACAGCGGTCGATGGATGGTCAGGTGTGGGGTGCTGTTTGAGTCAAGGGTGTGGGAGGTGAAGTGGTCCGACGAAGCGTTCGTTTGCTCATGGTTCATTGTATAATGGCGCTGGATGATACGACTCTTCAGCCATCTCCAATCCTCCGTCGGAAAGAAGATGGGTCTGGCCATGACCGGGCTAGGCCTTGTGGTATTCGTCGTGTTTCATATGCTGGGGAATCTTCAGCTGTTCGAAGGACCCCATGCGCTGAACGGGTATGCCGCGTTTCTCCGCGATATGCCGATCGTGCTTTGGGGGGTCCGCATCGGATTACTGAGTATGGCGGCGGTCCACATTGGGCTTGCGCTCCAGCTGAGTATGCGAAATCGTCGCGCTCGTCCTGTTGAGTATACGATCCACCGTTATCGACGGGCATCGATCGCGTCCCGCACCATGGCGATCTCCGGAATGGCCCTGTTGCTATTCGTCGGGTTCCACCTCCTGCATCTCACGGCTGGAGTCATCGATCCTGGGTTCGCTGATCGCCGCGATCCGGAGGGCTATCGGGATGTCTACGGCAAAGTGGTGCATGCGTTTCAAAATCCCTTCATGGTCGTTCTCTATCTTGCCGGCCAGCTGGGGCTTGGTCTTCACCTGAGCCATGCGATTGCCAGCAGTGTACAGACGATGGGGTTTGAGCACGCGGCGTTGAATCGTTTACTGAAAGCGTTCGGACCTATGATCGGCCTGATCGTGGTTCTAGGGAATGTTGCGATCATTCTTGCCGTCTTCTTGGGGATCGTGCGCTGATGATGAGGCTGGATTCAAAAATTCCGTCCGGACCTCTGGAAAGCAAATGGGATCGGCACCGGTTCAGCGAAAAGTTGGTCAGCCCGAACAACAAACGGAAGCTCTCTGTGATCGTTGTCGGTACCGGCCTTGCCGGCGCGAGTGCGGCGTCGACCTTGGGGCAGCTTGGGTATCACGTGGAGTGCTTTTGTTTCCACGATAGTCCGCGTCGGGCACACAGCATTGCCGCA
>JAHBWO010000026.1 GCA_019636945.1 Nitrospira sp.
TCAAAGAAAAGGGATAACCACGAGGCCTGTACGTCTCGGCATCGAGCGTCACCGACATGGCCACTCGATTTGAGTCACGGTCCTGGATGTCCCAGGCCATACTCCGAACGAAGCCATGAATGGCGTTCGGACCTTCCTTGTCGTTGCATTCCAGTTGGAACGACTGTCCATCGAATGAATACCGTCCGTTCCCGATCCGGCCGGGAAAGGGAATCAGTACATCACCTTGCCCGCCACGTTTTCTGCTGCCACCAGAATAGCCCCAGACAATATCGATCTCCTGTCCGCTTGTATCAAGGAAGAAGTATCGGCGCAACGAGGCGCCCCAAGGGGAGATGACGGCTCGCTGATTCTGAAATGAGAGCGTAAGTTCAGTGTCTGCTGTCATGGATGCCATCGTCTTGGTCCTCCGGGACGGCACGGTTTTGCACGGCGGGCTATCGGACGACGCTGTATCGACTGATCTGAGGCTCCGAGGCCAGCAGACCGGTCAGCTGTTGCAGTGTGGTCAGTAGATGCGGCGTCACAAAATGTGCCTGTTCGGCTGCAGCGCTGGCCCATCGTTCAACAAACACGAACTCAGTTGTATCGGCATGGTTCTGCAAGAGCTCGTAGCTGAGACAGCCGGGTTCTCGGCGAGTCGCATCAACTAAGGCGGTCAGGATTTCTCGCACCTGAGTCACCTGATCGGGCTTGGCCTTGACGCGGGCAATTACACGGAGAGAACTGTCGACAGTCATAGGATGCTCCACAGTGGGAATCTGACTGGGTGGACGACTATTTGACAAAAGGATTGCCGGATGTTTTCCAGTCGTCAAGGTTCATGATGACCGCGGAGGTCTGCGTGAATCCAAGTTCACCAAGAGTTTCAGCGGCAAGGGTTGCGCGTCTCCCGCTTTGACATTGGAGTACGATCGGGCGCTCGAGGTTGGCTTTCTCCGAGGATCCGATATGGTTCCAGATTTGAGAAGCGATGACGCCGCGTGGGATGTTGATTGCGCCTGGGATGTGCCCGGCCGCATATTCTTGCGGTTCACGGACATCGATGATCAAGGCGTCACCAGGATGCTCGACGATTTTTCGATAGTCCTCCATGCCGATGGTTCTGACGGGCTTTTGTGTCACCGCACCGTTCTGTTTGAGCGCCGGGGGGACGCCCTGAGCGAATGCCGGAAGAGATAGGAACAGGGAGGCGCTGATGAGAGGCGAGACGAAAAAAACGGCTAATGTATTCATGGTCTTCATGCAAGAAGCTCCTTCACGATGATGGTGTTGTATGTTGGTTTGGGAAGAACGCAGGTGAGTCAGTGTACCCTGACTCACACGGTTCCTCAAGAGCTACGTAGTCCAATTTCTTCTCACCGTTGCCGCAGCGGGGAGGGGAACGAGTCACCTGCACGCTTTGCTAAAGAACCGAGAGTATTTCAGGAATGCCACGGGTGGCGTTGTGCTGGACGGGTCTACTCAGCAGGCAGCTCCTGGGCTGTGCCAGGCTCGTCGGATGGAAGAGGAGTCTGGCCTTGCAGGTCACGCACAGAGTAAAAGTATGGGATGAAGGTTCTATTCATCGAGTCCGGCACAACTGTCTCCCAGCCACTTTCCTTTGATATCAAGACGGGACTTGCCTGATCCTGCCTCACGTCGCTCGCCAGTTGCCACGATTCGTTCCGTGGTTTTCGCCTCAATGGTGAACCGGGTGGTGAGGCTGGGTGGGCCGGGGCACAGTTGGTCGAGGACAAGTTTGGACGAGGATTTGGAGAGGATCTTGACCTTGCACTGGACTGCAATATCCTCATCTTCATCCTCCATCTCCTTGATGATTCGATCTTGACTCAAATCCTCCTTGGTAATGCAGGAATGGACGGTCATCGTGTGAGGTCTGCCTTCCCGATCCTTGATCATCTGTTCCATCCGTGCTCGTTGCGCGGCGGTCATCTTCGCTGACAGTTCTGAGGATAACTTCAGGCCCGAGGCAACAGTGGTCACAGTCATTTCCCATGCGCCGGGTTTGACGTTGAACGATTCAGCTTGTGCATCAGGTATCGAGTGGGGAAGAACGGTGTTGAGGGTGAACGTGATTCCAGCGAGTGCAATCGCGTGAGCAAGTTCCCAATTATTGTTGTTCATGGCGCACCCTCCGGACGAGCCACGCTGCAGCGAGATGGCTGGTGTATGAACCTGTCGACATTCTATCGATGTCGGTTGGCCCAGTCCATGACGAGACGTTCGCGGGAGGATCGTGCGGGAGGAATACGAGAGAGAGCCGGATCAGTGACTGTCTTGGAGTAGAGTGAATATGATGAGATGGATAAATTATAAAGATGAAGAATCAATTGCTTATGGAAGAAATGTCATGTTGAGCAGTGGATATATAGTTAGGGAAGCCGGGCTGAATTAAGTGGCGATCATGAAGGATCTTGGAGTGGTGTGCTTGAGAGGTTGAAGTCTTGGATGTGACCGGGTTTTCACGAGAAATGCTCCCACCTGAACGGAACTGAGTTCAACCCGTTGTGTGCGATGGGTAAGAGCGGCTCCGTGCTCTTGCGTGTAGATCACCTTCAGCGGTACCGGAATTCAACCGATATGTGATGTGGGTTTGTATTCTGAATCGACCGGGGACGCCCATGTTCGGATTCGGCAGAAAAAAGAAACCATCTGCATCGGACGAGCAGAAGGATCGACAGATTCCGGCACCATCGGCCGGTATCAAAGGGTCGCTCATTTCGCTCGAGCAGCGGCTCATGTTCGATGCGGCGGCTTCCGCGACGGCTTCCGAGGTCGCGTCCGAGCAAGTTGCGCAAGAGCAGGCGGAGGCGGCGGTCTCGTCCGAGCACCATGCTGAGGGTCCGTCCGCGGAGCAAGCTGAATCGGAGGGCCTGCTTGACGCGATCGCGACCTATAATCCGGGGGAATCGAGGAGTGAAGTGGTGTTCGTTGACCCCACGGTGCCGAACTACCAGGATCTCATCAGCGGCATGGCTCCGAACGTGGAAGTCATCATGCTCGACGGCGGGCAGGACGGCGTTGAGCAAATGGCCAATGCGTTGTCCGGTCGCACCGGTATCGACGCGATTCACGTCATCTCACACGGCGAGGCTGGTGCGCTGCAGCTCGGAACCGGGGTACTCAATGCAGATTCGATGTCGACGGACTACGCGGATGACCTGGCGGTGATTCAACAATCACTCTCTGAACAGGCCGATATCCTGGTCTATGGTTGCGAGTTTGCGCAAGGGGAAGCAGGCCAAGCGGCGGTGGATTTGTTAGCGCAACTCACGGGGGCCGATGTGCAGGCCAGCACCGACCTCACCGGCAGCATTTCACTCGGCGGAGACTGGGAGTTCGAAGTCAGCACGGGAACGATCGAGACATCGCTGGCCATCGATTACGATGCGCAAATGAACTGGGCTGCCGTCTTGGGCAATGAAACGGTTGCCGACACGTTCTCGGACAAGTCCTATGGAAATAACGATGGAACCAGTTCATGGTCCTCAAACTGGTCGGAGGTTGACCGCGGAGGCAGTGATGCCGACGGGGGGCATATTAAGGTCAATTCGGGGGAGCTGCGGATTGAGACCCAGGTAGTTGGAGCGTCGGTAAGCCGAGGTGTGGATCTAAGCGGTGCCCGAAGCGCCACGCTCAGCTTTGATTACGAGAATGATTTGGATAGGAGCGGCGCGGTCGAAGTACGCATTTCAACTGATGGCGGCGCCAACTATCGCACCCTGACTGACGGCGCATTTTCTAGGACAAATCATACAGGCAGTGGCACGGCCAGTTTCGATATTTCAGATTATATGTCCGCCGACACCAAGATCCAGTTTGTGGTGACTGGAACGAGCGGGGGGGATCGCCTCTTCATCGACAACGTGCAGGTTGACTACAACGTTGCCGATGCAAATACGGCGCCGACGGACCTGAGTCTGTCCGCCAATAGTGTGGCGGAGAATGCGAGCACGGGGACCGTCGTGGGGACCGTGAGCGGCACGGACCCCGATGCGGGCGATACGAAGACCTATAGCTTAACGGACACAGCCGGGGGCCGCTTTGCCATCAATGCGAGTACGGGCGTGATCACGGTGGCCGATGGCAGCTTGCTGAATTACGAGAGCGCCGTCAGCCACAACCTGACGGTGCAAGTGACCGACAGTGGCGGCCAGAGCTACACCGAGCAGTTCACGATCAATCTGACGAATGTGAACGAGGGCCCCACCGACCTGAGTCTGTCAGGCAACAGCGTGGCGGAGAATGCGAGCACGGGGACCGTGGTGGGCACGGTCACGGGGACGGATCCCGATGCGGGTGATACGAAGACGTACAGTCTGACCGATACGGCGGGCGGCCGCTTTGCGATCAATGCCAGGACGGGCGTGATCACCGTAGCGGATGGGTCGTTGCTGAATTACGAGAGTGCCGCGAGCCACAATCTGACCGTGCAGGTCACCGACAGCGGTGGCCAGAGCTATACCGAGCAGTTCACGATCAATCTGACGAATGTGAACGAGGGCCCGACGGATCTCGCCTTGTCCGCCAATAGCGTGGCCGAGAATGCCGCAACTGGGACTGTCGTGGGGACCGTGAGCGGCACGGACCCCGATGCGGGTGATACGAAGACGTACAGTCTGACCGACACAGCTGGGGGCCGCTTTACCATCAATGCCAGTACCGGTGTGATCACGGTGGCCGATGGCAGCTTGCTGAATTACGAAGCGGCGGCGAGCCACAGTCTGACGGTGCGGGTGATGGACAGCGGCGGCCAGAGCTATACCGAGCAGTTCACGATCAATCTGACGAATGTGAACGAGGGCCCGACGATTACCAGTCAGGGCGGCGGCGCGACCGGGACACTTACAGTGGAAGAGAATAGTACCAGTGTGACAACCGTCACCGCCACTGATGCAGACGCGGGACAGACGCTGAGCTATTCGATCGTCGGTGGCGCTGATGCGGCACAATTCACCATCAATAGCAGTACCGGACAACTGAGCTTTGTCTCGGCACTCAACTTTGAAGCCCCGACCGACAGCGGCGGCAACAACGTCTATGATGTGACGGTTCAGGTTTCGGATGGTCAGGGTGGTACGGATACGCAAGACATTGCGGTGTCGGTGGCCAACGTTAATGAGGCGCCGACCGATCTCGTCCGGTCGACCGGGACGGGGATCGATTTGAACACAGACGGAGGGAATAATTCGTATCTCTACACGACGAGCGGCGGAGCGATACTGGGTGGGCGTACGGCATTCAGTATCGAGGCGCAGTTCAGCGCCACGAGCGCTCCGGTGAGCGGTGAACATCGGGTGTTACTCTCCTATGCGACGACGAGAGCAGATAATGAAGTGCGGGTCGGTATTGCGCAAACCTCTTCAACCACGTGCCAACTGACCCTGACGGTCAATAACAGTCGCATCAATCTTTCTGGCTACGACGCCAGTCGCCTGTTCGACGGAGGGCAACATCAACTCGGGGTCACGTGGAGTTCCACCAATGGAGGATATACCTTTTACGTCGATGGCCAGCAGGTCGGAAGCGGAACCGGCCTTCAGACCGGGTTCACGACTCGATCGTCCGGGACGTTGGTCGTAGGAGTGGACCAGGACAGTGTCGGCGGGGGATTCCAAACCAGCCAGGTTTTCAAGGGCACGTTGCAAGATGTGCGAATCTTTAATGACGTTCGCACGGCAGCGGAAATTTCTTCATACCTGAATCGGGATGTGCCGAGCTCCGAGTCCGGTCTGGTTGCAGACTGGACGATGAACAACCTTTCCGGCGGCAGCACGGCAGATGTCGTGGCAGGCCGGAATCTCACGGTCGGATCGGTATCCGGAACCGGCTGGGTGACCTCCACGCCATCGTTGATATGGAGGGTGCCGGAGAATGCTTCGAACGGCACGGTGGTCGGCACGGTCACGGGGACCGATCCTGACGCCAGCGACACGAAGACCTACAGTCTGACCGATACGGCCGGCGGTCGGTTTGCCATCAATGCCAGTACGGGCGAGATCACGGTGGCCGACGGCAGTCTGCTGAACTACGAAGATGCGACAAGTCATTCAGTTACGGTTCGCGTCACTGATGCCGGTGGGCAGACCTATGACGAACGGTTTTCCATCAATCTTGCTAATGTCAACGAAGCTCCAACGGATCTGAGCCTCTCGGCCAGCAGTGTGGCGGAGAATGCGACCACCGGGACAGTGGTCGGCACGGTCAGTGGGGCTGATTCAGATAGTCGTGACACGAAAACCTATAGCTTGACCGATACGGCGGGGGGCCGGTTTGCGATCAATTCCAGCACCGGTGTGATCACGGTGGCGAACGGCGCGCTCCTGAATTATGAAAGTGCCCAGAGTCATGACATCACGGTACAGGTCACGGACAGAGGCGGCCTAACCTACCGAGAAACGTTTGCAATCAATCTCACCAACGTTAATGAGACTCCAACTATCAGCAGTCAGGGGGGCGGTTCGACTGGGTCGGTCACGGTAGCGGAGAACGGTACCAGCGTAACAACTGTCATGGCCACCGATTCGGATGTAGGACAGACTCTGATCTATTCGATTGTCGGTGGTGCTGATGCGGCACAATTCACCATCAATAGCAGCACCGGGCAACTGAGCTTCCTGGGTGCTCCAAACTATGAGGTTCCGACGGACAGTGGCGGCAACAATATCTACGATGTGACCGTCCAGGTTTCGGATGGTCAGGGTGGCACGGATACCCAAGCTATTGCTGTGTCGGTAACCAATGTAAATGAAACACCCACGGACCTGAGTCTGTCCGCCAATAGCGTGGCCGAGAATGCCACGACCGGCACGGTGGTGGGTACGGTCACGGGGACGGATCCCGATGCGGGTGATACGAAGACCTACAGTCTCACCGATACGGCGGGTGGGCGGTTTGCCATCAATGCCAGTACGGGCGTGATTACCGTAGCGGATGGGTCGTTGCTGAATTATGAGAGTGCGGCGAGCCACAACCTGACGGTGCGCGTCACCGACAGTGGCGGGCAGAGCTACACCGAGCAGTTCACGATCAATCTGACGAATGTGAACGAAGGGCCGACCGATCTGGCGCTCTCCGCAAATACTGTAGCGGAGAATGCGAGTACCGGCACCGTGGTCGGCACGGTCACGGGAACCGATCCCGATGCGGGTGATACGAAGACCTACAGTCTCACCGATACGGCCGGTGGGCGGTTTGCCATCAATGCGAGTACGGGTGTGATTACGGTGGCCGATGGCAGCTTGCTGAATTACGAAGCGGCGGCGAGCCACAATCTGACCGTGCAGGTCACCGACAGCGGTGGCCAGAGCTATACCGAGCAGTTCACGATCAATCTGACGAATGTGAACGAGGGACCAACTGGGGCCGATGCGACCGTCATGCTCAGCGAAGACACGTCTCATACCTTGACCACGGCGAACTTCGGCTTCAGCGACGTGGATGCGGGCGATACCATGAGTGCTGTGCGGATCGACAGCCTGCCGACGGCAGGGACCTTAACTCTTTCCGGGGTGGCGGTGACCGCAGGCCAAGTGGTGACAGCCGCCGATATTACTGCAGGCCGTCTCGTCTTCAGTCCCGCCGTCGATGCGAATGGTACAGGCTATGCCAGCGTCACCTTCTCTGTTCAGGATAGCCACAGTACCTATGATGCCGTGCCCAATACCCTTGCCTTCAACGTGACGGCTGTCAATGATGCACCGACGGACCTGAGCCTCTCGGCGAACAGCGTGGCGGAGAATGCGACAACCGGAACCGTCGTCGGCACTGTCAGTGGGACTGATCCTGATACAAGCGACACGAAGACGTACAGTCTGACCGACACGGCGGGAGGTCGCTTTGCCATCAATGCCAGTACGGGCGTAATCACGGTGGCCGATGGCAGTCTGCTGAATTACGAGAGCGCCGTCAGCCACAACCTGACGGTGCAAGTGACCGACAGCGGCGGGCAGAGCTACACCGAACAGTTCACGATCAATCTGACCAATGTGAACGAAGGGCCCACTGACCTGAGTCTGTCAGGCAACAGCGTGGCGGAGAATGCGAGCACGGGGACCGTGGTCGGCACGGTCACGGGCACCGACCCTGATGCCAGCGACACGAAGACCTACAGTCTGACCGATACGGCGGGCGGGCGCTTTGTCATCAATGCGAGTACCGGTGTGATCACGGTAGCGGATGGGTCGTTGCTGAATTATGAAGCGGCAACGAGCCATACCATCATAGTTCAAGTGACTGATGCAGGAGGTCTCACTCACGACCAAACATTCACGATCAATCTTACGAACTTGTACGAAGCCCCACCAGAAGTCGATGGAGGCGATGGTGGGGAACAGACGTTGGTCGCTTCGCTCTTTCAGAAGAGTCCGGCAGGATCTGAGCCTGTTCAGCCGTTCATTCTGTCCAAGCCCACCGGGGGAGACAGTGAGAGTAAATCAGAATCGGCGGATGATCTTCGCAAACCGGTTGAGTGGGAGGCTCAGGCTGTTCCTCCGGTCGACATTCTCAACTCTGGTCGAAACGTGTTGGACCTGATTCATGGGGGGGGCGAGAAGCAAGTAGGGGAGGCTGGGAAGAAAGGACACATCTCGACGTCGTCGAGGCAACAGGATGACATGGCGGCGGACCTTGATGCTGCCAATGCTGCGCGTCTTGAACCAGGACGGGTCTCTTGGCCATCCGTTGCGGAAACAGAATCGATCCGTGCCGATTCCGAAGAGCTTGCCAAGACAATGGTAGCTGGTCTCGTGGGTGCTGCCCTACAAGGGAATATCAGAAAAAAAGAAAAGAGAGCGACCATGGACGGCGAACTCCGTGCCGGTGATCCAGAGGCGGCAAATGAACAGACTTCCCCGGAGCAACCTTCAGATGAAACGAAAGCCCCTCCCGAGGCGGCCTAATTCCTCCAGTGCCGGATCCTCATGCGGCCTATCCCGTGCTCAGCGATGAATGCAGCCGTTCGCCATTCAACTGATCTCTATTCCGGCGGATTCGAACCAGCTACCGCGTGATCTTCTTCCAGTGATAGGTCCCACCATGCTCGCGCGGTGGAATGTTCTTCTGGGTCCCGACCCTGCTGTACCACCAGATGCCCTTGGCTTGCGTGCCCTCTTCTGAAAGGAGGACTTCAAATCCACCCTCCCGATCGTTCCCTGGCTGGTGCCAGGTACCTTGCCATAAGCGATTCGTGATTGAACTGGTCGTGAAGCGACCGCCATGCTGGGTGTATGGCCCGTTTCCGTTCTTGTCGAACGTGGCTTTATATCGTTTGTCATCCTCGACCTCAATGATCTCCCACTCTCCGCTCAGATCGATATCCTATGGGGCTTGGGCATTCTTGCTGGTACGTGCTGAGACGACGGTTGGCGGTGAAGTGAGTGGGCCGTTCAGCTGAGCAGATCGAAAGGATTCATGCCACGATAATAATTGCCATCGGCCAGCACGTCGTTCCAGCACGCCGGTTTCCCTCATTGGAAGGACGGTTTGTTTGAGTCCTGACCCCTCGGCCACATAACGAATGTAGTCGAGTTCCATGGCATACCAGGCTAGATCTCCCTTCGTCCATACTTTGAGTTCTTTGATCGGAATCTCAAGTTTCTGAGCATTGAGGAATTCCTCCTTCATGCCCTGCTCAAGCTCAGGCCACCCGATGTATTTTCGACCGGCCACTCCGTAGCTGATGATATCGGCGTCGTGGGCCATCATGCGAGAGAGCGTTGGTAAATCCTTCTCGGCATTGGCACGGACGAGTCGTCGGATAGCAGACTCCGGATCAGTTGGTTCGGAGGCCGGCGCGGTTGTGACGGTGATTATGCATAGTGCCAGAGTTATCCAGACAGTACATCGAGAAGCATTCATTGATGACTCCTGTTTCGTGACGGATGATCGATAGCACGGTGGTTGGCTCGTAGTCGGTTGTGAGGGGCCAGGTGCTCAACTCAGGACCACGGTCGGTATCCCATGAGCAGGGGTGTGTGTGTCAAGGCATAACCTGTATGACTCATCAACACTTCTTCTGTACCCATCAAGACGCCGCTGTGACAGTATTCGTCGTTCGGCTCTGAGTTCCAGATTTCGCATTTCAGGTTGGAGGGAAACCACAGACGTGAAACAAGAAACTTGAAACATGAAACCTAAAACTCACACTGTTCAATCAGTCATGGAATAATGCGGGCTTAGGCAGGCCAAGGGGGCAGGAGCTATTAGGTATCGTAGCTACTCACCTCATCGTTCCCATCGATAGCTGACGAGCAACGGCATGCCGGTCAGGACGGCGAGCACTCCGACCGGCAACATCCCCGCCACAGCATGTTGAAGGGCCATGTACTCATCGATCGTGAGGCCATGAAGCGGAAGGATGACCGCTGACTCCGTGAGAATCATCAAGACGAAGGCCACAAACCCGATGCCGAGCCGTATGCGCGGGAGGGGGGGCAGATGGAAGCGGTCGATCGTCCATTTCGCGCCGATGATCATGGCCAACAGGGTGTTGGGCACTTCGAGTAATCGAGCGATCAGTTCGCTGATGTGGAGGGCGATCACTTCAAGCCGCACGACCTCAAGCACGAATCCGACCCCGAGCGCGACGAGAAAATAGACACCGCCGGCCCGTACCACCAGAGAGGCGCGGGTCTTGTGCCGGACGTCGGGGATTTTCGCGGGGAGGTTTGCTACGGGAGGGGCAGGGGCGTTGATCCGGTCGGTCGAGGGTTGTTCTTCGTGGTCACGTCTATGGCGTAGTGTGCTCATATGTGCGAGGTCAGTGTAGCGAAAAATGCTGGAGACGGCCAATGTTCTTCAAAGTTGTGCATGAGAGTGGAAGGTTATTTGTTTGTGCTGTTGCTCATCATGCCGGTTGAATAACAAATGCATGTATTGAATCGAACAGCCTTGTCCGTTCTTTGCGTAGCGACGGGCGTTCTATCGCGGTCTGGGAATGCGAGTGGAGCGAACGGGGTAGTAGATGACTTTCTTACGTACTCGCGGTAAGCTCAGGCCTCGGAAGGACATCTGCGATCGTGAGAATATTCATCAAGGGGGAGAGGATGCGGAAAGGAATAAACAGGGCAGTCTGTGCGTGCGTGTTACTCGTCGGACTCGGGATGGCTGGAACATCGGCAGTTGTCGCCGCCGACGAATCAATCATGGATGTGAACAGCCCTGATGCGATGAAATCTCTGCTGGAACAGCAAGTCGGAAAGCGCGTGAAGGTCAAGCTGTGTTCAGGCCAGGACGTCGAAGGCAAGGTCGCCAAGGTCGGTTCGCATGCGGTGCAGCTGACGGAGTTGGTCGGGATGGAGTTGTTCGATGCGACGGTTAAGCTGAATGATGTGGCGGCGGTAATTGTGCGGGCGCGCTCGAAATAGTTAGTCCAGACCGGGTAGCGAGTTGGTGATTCGTTTTTGGTAAGCAACGTATGGCGGACATTCTGCGTGAGCGAGGAGAGGTGGCATGAAACACGGCAAAGGTCAGAAACGGGGAGAGGACGGCGATCAAGCCGATGAAGCTCGGAACGGGAGCGACCCGTTTCAACGATTGCTTGGGCTCATGTTCAAGGCACATCCGTGGCATGGCGTGTCGATCGGTCAGGAAGCGCCGGACGTCGTCATGGCCTATATCGAAATCGTTCCAACCGATACGGTTAAGTACGAGGTCGACAAGCGGAGCGGGTTCCTCAAAGTCGATCGGCCACAACGATTTTCGAATTGCTGTCCGGTCTATTACGGCCTCATTCCGCAGACCTACTCGGGAGAACAGGTGGCCGGGATCTTTGCAAAACGAGCTCGTCGGAAGGGCATGGTTGGGGACGGTGACCCGCTGGATATCTGTGTCTTGTCCGAAAAAAACATTCCGCATAGCGATATCTTACTCACAGCACTCCCGATCGGCGGGTTGAGTATGGCCGATGGTGGGGAAGCCGACGACAAGATCATCGCCGTGATGCGGGACGACGCGGTGTACGGCAATTTTACGGACATCTCACAATGCCCGACCTCACTTCTTGAGCGTCTCCAACATTATTTTTTGACCTATAAGAGTGCGCCAGGAACGAATCAGCATAAAGTGGAAATTACCAGTGTCTATGGACGGGAGGAAGCGCTCAAAGTCATTCGTGCGAGCCATGCCGACTACCGGGCCCAATATCCGGAACTCAGCTCCTTGTGGCCGAAGCAGCTGTAGGACGTGCCCTACGCCGCTGTGACTATATTCGTTATTCGTGAAGCGTCTGAGTCCGGAACGAAATACGATTCACGTGCGACGTTCACGCTGCCGGTTCTGTCGATTCGCTTTTGCCCACCGCATGATGGTGGTAGGCTATCTATCAGCCTATGCCACGCTCTTCCCTTCACCCGCCGATTGCTGAGACCGCGCAAAGGTCCCTCTTCGATCAACCCATCTCTGACGCGGCTGTGGCGGCCTTGTGGCAAGGTCAAGTCACCGATGCGATCATCTTGGTTCGCAAAGAACAACATGTTGATTTGAAAGAGGCCAAAGCTTCCGTCGATGCCTATCTACGAAGTCAGCCCGAGTTGCAACGTCGAATCGAGCAGGATCAGTCCGATGCTCGAACGGGATTGTTTCGTTGGGCGGTGTTTTTTCTGATAGGAGGCGCCGGCCTGCTGTATTTCCTCACGTAGCGGAGGATCAGTATGGAGACAGCCTACATGCTTTTGGCGCTCACTGGAGCAGCGGCCGCGTTTATCACCTTTTGCCTGATGCGATTCCCTCATATCCGGCGGGCGCGGTTTCAACCGTCCGGTCCGTTTTCCTTTCTGGTGTCATTCTCCACGGCCTTCGTCATTTTCTTCATCTCTGTGTTAGCCGTCTACGCCCAAGCTGTCCGACACTGAACGGATGGATGGGACAGTCGGGACGTCCGATCGCCCTGCGTCCGACCGTATTTTGACGACAAAACACAAGCCAAACATCTGAAGCCCAGTTGGAGCTATGGAATTTGGACGTCCGACCCGGTATGCTTTGTCGCGTCACATAGCGATGCCGTATGAGTTGATCCTTGATCAAATTCGGAACAATCGGAGAAGCACGTATTGTTGGAGCGGTTGCCGTGGAGTTTGTATCGACGAGGCTTGATGAGGGGCAGGGGAACGGCTCGATCACCGAGATTTTGGCGGAAGATCACCGGAGACTTGAGCGATTACTGGACTCGGCGGTTTCTGGAGACGGTTACGTGGAGCGGGAATACTACGATCGCTTTCGAGCCGGGCTCTTGCGCCACATCGGGATGGAGGAAAAGATTCTTCTTCCTGCGGCTCAGCGGCGGCGTGAGGGAGAGCCGCTTCCCATCACGCCCAAACTCAGGCTCGATCATGGAGCGATTGCGGCTCTGCTCATGCCGACTCCCACGTCAGGTGTTCTGGCGACACTGCGCATGATCCTTGAACAGCATAACCTTCTCGAAGAAGGCTCAGACGGCCTCTACCGGACTTGTGACAGGCTTCTGAGGGACGAGGCTGATCAGCTGATAGTTCAACTTCATGCGGCTCCGGACGTGACGGTCCTGCCATGTTCCGATGCTCCGGCTGTCCTGGGCGCTGTCCGTCGGGCGGTGCAACGAGCCGGTTTCGAGCTTCCCTGCGATTTCCCCGGATGATCAGTCTCCTCTTCCGAGTGCAATGTGATACACTGCCGAGTCAATCATGATGTCTGACACGACTCTCTTGAACGAACTTGCGGCTGCGACCAGGCAACGGCGGACCTTTGCCATTATCAGTCATCCGGATGCCGGGAAAACGACGCTGACTGAAAAACTTCTGCTCTATTCAGGCTTGATTCGCACGGCCGGTATGGTGCGCGGACGCAAGGGTGGAAAGACGACGGCCTCGGATTGGATGGGCATGGAACAGGAACGAGGAATTTCGATTACCGCGTCCGCGATGCAGTTTCCGTACAAGGGCGCGGTCATCAACTTGCTCGATACGCCGGGGCACCAGGACTTTTCCGAAGATACGTATCGCACCTTGACCGCTGCGGATAGTGCCATCATGGTGATCGATGCGGCGAAAGGTGTGGAAACACAAACCCGAAAACTCTTTGCGGTGTGCCGCATGCGGAGGATTCCGGTCCTGACGTTGATCAATAAAATGGATCTGCCTGGGCGTCCTCCCCTGGATCTCATGACGGAGGTGGAGCAGGCGTTGAATATTCACGCGAGCGCCGTCAACTGGCCGATCGGGTCCGGCAGCGACTTCGTGGGCATTGTCACCAGAGCGGATAATCAGGTGCAGTTGTTCAGTAAGACCATGCATGGCGGAGCGACTAGGGTGGAGACCGATATGCTGCCGTTCTCGGAGCTTGGCTCACACAGCCGAGTGACGGACGAGATGTTGGCGCAAGTGCAGCATGATCTGGAGCTCTTGGAGATTGCGGGGAATCCGTTCACGCGCGAACAGTTTCTCAGCGGTGACGTGACCCCGGTGTTTTTCGCCTCCGCGCTCACGAACTTCGGTATTGAGAGTTTTCTGGACGCCTTTGTGGAGTTGGCCCCCAGCCCCGGTGCTCGGTCGGCTGACGGGGAGAATGGAGCTGAACTCACGGTCGACCCGATTGATATGCCGTTCAGTGCCTATGTGTTCAAGCTCCAGGCGAATATGAATCCAAAACATCGCGACAGCACTGCATTTCTTCGCGTCTGCTCAGGACGTTTCGAGCGAGATATGGTCGTGAAACATCATCGGCTGGGTCGCGACATTCGGTTGGCACGACCACACAGTCTCGTGGCACAGGAGCGGAGTACGGTCGAGGAGGCGTACCCGGGCGACATCATCGGGATTATCAACCCCGGCGTCTTTGCCATCGGCGATACCGTGTCGCTGACCGGAGGATTCAATTTTAAACCCTTGCCGCAGTTCCAACCTGAGATCTTCGCGCGTCTACGGCCGACGGATGTCGGAAAACGAAAGGCTTTTGACAAGGGGGTCTCCCAGATGGCTCAGGAAGGGACTGTCCAGATCATGCGCAGCTTTCATGATCAGGAGATCCTGATTGCCGCCGTCGGTCGATTGCAGTTCGATGTGTTGCAGTACCGGCTGCGCCATGAATACCGTGTGGAAACCATTCTGGACGCACTGCCGTTCAGCTGCAGCGCCTGGCTGGAGGGAGAGCCGTCCACCTTCAAATCACCGTCAGCTTCGATGATGGTGAAAGACCAGCGGGACCGCGTCGTCGTCCTCTTCGGCGACCAGCTCATGAAGACCATTGCGCGGGATCGGAATCCGGAGCATACACTTCGCGATATGGGCTAAGACACCTTCAGGTCATCAAACTTCAGCAAGAAGGCTTTCTGCCGAGTCTGTGAAACTGCCTTAAGGGAATTGACGGCGGGCGATGGAGACGTTGCCTCTGTCATCGGTCCAATCCAGATGATGCCGAGAGTAACGACAGATCGGTTGAGCAGTCTTAAGTTGACACAGCCGTGATTCCCTCAGTTACCTCGTTACGGTCAACGTGATCGTCAGGCCGGTGCTGTTACCGCCGGAGGTTGCCGTCACTGTCACATTGGAAGTACCGGCCGGAGTTCCGGTGGCCGGTACGCTGCCCCCGCCAGAATTGATTATCGGTGGTGGCCCATCATCGCCGCCGCAACTCGCAAGTCCAATGACTGAGATCAACAGGGCGGCCATCCAGAGACAATGAAGATCGGCCTTACGCCTGTACCACAGCCCGCCGATCAGCACCAGCCCGACGGGCATCAATGCGTAAGCGAACATCGTAGGTGAATTGCTGGGTGAAAGCATAGCCACAGGTCCGCCATTGGTGGTGATCGTCAATGTCGTTGTGATCGGCGCTCCGGCCGGAGTTACGGTCGCCGGATTAAAGCTGCAGGCCGCGCCGAACGGGAGGTTGCCGCAGCTGAAACTGACCGGCTGGGTGAAGCCGGTATTGGGGGTAACCGTGATCGTCGATGTTCCGCTCGTGCCGGCTGGGACAGTCAGCTGATTGGGCGAGGCACCGAGCGTGAAGGGAGCTGCCCCGCCGCCGGTCGAACATGGCCCTCCGATATCATCGTCGCAGACTTGAACGATATACGCAACCGTCTCATTCGGACCGGTCTGAGCGGTGGTGGCCTGTCCCTGAATCCATTGACCGTCCGGAGACATGCCGGTGGCAGAGACCAACGTGATGCCGGTCATATCCACGCCGCCATCGACGAGAATCTGCCGCAGGTCCTGAATTCCTTTGGCTTCCGTCCAGCGGAAGGCAATACCCTGGCCCCAGCCGAGGACCGGCCCTTGATACTGCAGTGCGTTTGGGTTGGAAATCCCCACGACGATCTTTCCGTTGTCGCTGACACCGGTTGCGGCTGCCGTGCTATGTCCGAGAAGCGGTCCGATGTTCTGCATTGTCTGGGTCTGGGTTGTCCATCGAAAGGCTCTGTTCGCGGTATTCGAATCGCCTACTTGTCCGACGACAACCGTCCCATCGCCGGACACGGTGGTGGCCAGTGACAAGGTCGGTTGTGCGGGGTTGTCGATGTTCTGAAACCCGCCGGCTTGGGTCCACCGAAACGCTTGGCGAATTGTCCCTGGGAATGATCCCGTGCGCTGGAAATCCGCGTCGCCGACGATGACGGTGCTATCGCTGCTCACACCAAAGGCCCTGGATGTAGTTCCGCCGCCGGCCGGTACTCCAAGATCGACCATACCGCTGGAGGTCCATCGGAAGGCATGCTCGATAAAGGTGTTCGTGGCATTCGAGATCCCGACGACCACGGAGCAGTCTTGATTTGTGTCGGTAGAGAAGGAGGAGAAGGTAGTGTTGTTGGCCGGGCTCACCGTGCCAAGATCGACTGCCTTTGTCGCTTGCGTCCAGCGAAAGGCGTGGAACGGCGTGAGGAAGCCAGCATCCTGATAGCCGACGGTGCAGGAACCATCACGGCTTAGGTTTGTGCCACTCCCACTCGCTGTTGGAAGGTTGGACGGTTGCAGCGAAACACGATTTGTGGGAGTTGGCTTACTGCCACGCAAATCAAAAGGCTGCAGAAGTGCTTCAAGCAGCACAGTTTGTTGAACCCTTCTCTCCTCCCCACCGACAGCGTTGAGTTCATCGTTCAGCATGATCAATCTTCCAAAGAAGCTTGTATTCGGGTCGCTGAGATAGGGATTATAACCAGCTGCTGCTTTCTCAATGTAACAGAGCGACAAAACGGTTATCGCAACCAGGGGAAGAATGTAATGGATACTAGGAGAGTTGGTGTTGGCCATGGATCACCTCTGGGTGTTGGGAGGAAGCGAGGGGAAGCATAATTTTTGGTCAGAAGTAAAAGCAATGATTAGCTGGCTCGGAACGATGAACCCCCTCCAAAGAGGGGGATGGGCTGGATTGACAGGAAACAGTGTCGGCAGTAGCCTGGCGTCCCCATCTTTATCCCATCGCTGGAGGTTCTTCATGATTTCGCACAGGAGATCTCGTGCATCGTTGCGGCGTACATTCTCCTCGTGGCGACGGATGGTCATCCTCCCGTGGAAACTTCTGCTTGCAATCGTTCTGCTTGGATTTCTTGTCGAACCGTCTTACTCTGCCGACAGTTTTCTTCAGACCGAGTGTCTCCATAAAGCCCCAGCCGGTATTGCGCTGACTGATCATGTCGTCAAGGCCAAGGGGGGGAATGTGCAGTCGATGTTCTGTGCGGGCGCCATCAAGCTGTACGTGTCGAGGGAATATCACAACGCAATACCCTGGTTAGAGCAGGCCGCCAACGCCGGGCACATGCGAGCCCCGCTCGTGCTGGGAATCCTCTATGAGCAGGGGACCGGCGTGAAGGAAGATGCCGCGACGGCAGCGAAGTGGTACGAGAAGGGAATCGAGAACGGTAATGCGGCAGCGGCCCGTCGGCTCGCCAATCTCTACCACGTGGGGACCGGCGTGCCACACGACGAAGCCAAGTCGAACGAACTGCTGAAGAAGGCAGTTGAGATGGGCGACAAAGCGGCGCCTAAGTTCATTGAGAAGCGCGAGCAGGACACGAAAGACAGGAGGCCTGGAATGGCCATCAAAGCAGAAGCCTACCGTCTGTATAAACAGAAACAGTTTGCGCAGGCGGCGAAGCTCTATCGGCAATGCGCGGACATGGGGAATGACGATTGCCAGCTGGCCATGGGCCAGCTGTACGAGTTTGGAGACGGCGTTCCCAAAGACGAACGTCAAGCTGCGGCCTGGTATCGCAAATGCGCCGAGCAAGATAACCCGATCGGCCAAAAAAGACTGGGATGGCTGTATGAACTCGGCACGGGTGTTCCAGAAAACTGGGCCGAGGCCGCCCGACTCTATGCCAAGAGTGCCGATCGATATAATGAGTCGGCGTTTATGATGGGCCGTTTGTACGAGTTCGGCATGGCTGTGCCGCAAAACCGCGCGATCGCAATCGAATGGTTCAAGAAAGCCCATAAGCTCGGTCATCCCAAAGGGGCCTATTGGGCCAAGTGGCTGAGCGATTACAGCAACTGCATCGGCTTCAGAAATCAACAAGAGCAGAACGAGCTTGGAGGGTTGCGCTGCCCCGCCGATCCAGTGGGGGCGGTGTTTCACACCAGCGGTGAGCGGACTACCTACATTCGAAGAACAGCTAAAGAATTCGATCGTATCGAAGCCGAGCAGGCGATGGCTCAAGCGGCACGCTCAAGCCAAACGACGGACACCGGGTGCACGATGGCCGGCGGCAGATGGACCGCGGATAGGCAGGCTACCTTCGGGGGGTACTGCAACTAGCCGATGATGCGTGGATTTAGGCAAGATTAGGCACGACTATTGATAGAGATCGGAGATCCGAATGCCGATGATCGCCCTGCTCGTTGTGTTCGTTGTCATGCTTCCCACTCTGGTGCATGCTGACCTCAACGAAGACTTCGCGGCATGCCGCCGGACGATTCTCCAGATCGGATCAAATCCGAGATCCCCTGCCGAGCAATATTGCCTCGGCTTGTCGCACGCCTTTGCATTGAACCACAAGAAGGACCGTGCTGAGGCGGCAGAATGGTTTCGCAAGGCGGCGGATCAGAACCATGCAGCCGCGGCGGCGGTGCTTGGGTATCTCTATGAACGTGGAGACGGCGTCAGGGCCGATCCGGCCGAGGCGGCCAGGTGGTATCGCACATCAGCGGATCAGAACAACAGCGACGGATTGTTCAACCTCGGACGGGCTTATGAACATGGGATCGGTCTGTCAAAGGACATCGGGCAGGCGAGAACCTATTATCAGAAAGCGGCGGCGGCTGGTTCACGTGACGCCCGGCAGGCGCTTGCAGGATTGGGAAAGGGACCCGTGCCCATTACTGCGGCTCAAGAGAAGTTCGACGAGGGAGTGCGGTTGTACAAGGCGAAAAACTTTGCAGGAGCCGCCAAGGTCTTTCAACAGTTGGCGGATCGCGGCGATTCAAAGGCTCAACTTCAGATTGGCTATCAATACCAATATGGAGAAGGTGTTCGCCAGAGCTCTGATGAGGCAGTGCGCTGGTATCGCAAGTCCGCCGATCAGGGCAATGCCGTCGCCCAGGCCAATCTTGGGAAAATGTACGAGGATGCCATCGGCGTGAGGGAAGATTGGGCGGAAGCGGTGCGGTGGTATCGGAAGAGCGCGGAGCAAGGTTATGCGGAAGGACAGTTTAGCTTGGGGCGGGCCTATCAATTCGGCATCGCGGTACCGCAAAGCCGGCAGGACGCGATCCGTTGGTTCGACATGGCCGGTGATCAAGGACACGATCAAGCGAACTACTTCGCCAATGATCTCAAACAGCGGAACCGCTACGTCGGATTCCGCAATGAACAAGAGCATGCAACCGTGGTGGGCAACAAGCTGCGCGGTGTCTTACTGAATATCGAACCGGCGGGCCGAACGTTTCGGAATTCGGCTGAGCGCATGGCCTATCTCCGGCAGGCCGGCAAGCAAGCCGACTCCGAAGAGGAGATGCTGCGGAGGGAATCGAAGACTCGCGAGTACAAAGCCTGTGTAGATTCAGGCGCATCAGGCTGCATCCCGCCGTAATGGAGCGGCACGGCTTTTCCAAAAGCTTACGGTGACGGTGGTCCGGCCACGTCGTGATCCCAGAAGGGCGGAAGCGGATAGCTGCCGTAGCCGTAGAAGAATTGTTCGTTTCGCTCTCGTTGGCGAGCGGGGTCCTGTGGGTTACCCCGACCATTATTTCGCAAGAACTGGGTATAGGCGCCGCGCGGATCCTGCGTCGGGAGGACGTTGCGTTCGCTCAGGCAATGCGTGAGCCAGCCGATCAGGTAATCCGTCATCAACTCGCGGTCCTTCCACGTTCCATACATGAGTTCGTCCTGTTGCAATGCCTGGTCGGCAGCCACCCTTGAGACCACGAACGACTGCGCGAATTGTCCGACTCGTTTGGGTCGCAGCGCCTGGGGGCTGAAACGGCTCCAATCAGGACCGCGATAGTTAGGCACTTTCTTCCTAAAACAATCATCGACCGCTTGATTCAACGTGACCGGCGCAGACGACTCATCCGATTTGGATGGCTTTTCCGGCACTCGTTTGCGCCCCTTCGCTCCGCGGATGCAATCGAAAATCCGCCGTTGTACGTCGGTTCGTTGCCGGCTGAGGTCGTTGATCTGCCGGACAACCTCCTTTCCCTGCGGCTCGACCACACGCTTGGCTTCGGCGTCGAGCCGGTACAGCTCCCTCGTCATCGCCTCATGTTGATCCATGAGCCCGGCGCACTCCGGATAATCCTTCTGCTTGACGTCCCACCAGGTCTTGCCGCTCTCGCCGTTGCTCGAAAACACGTCGCCGCCGGTGGGCTGCGCGTGGAGAGCGTGCAACGATGGGAACAGGATTGCGAATAGAAGCAGTACAGCGAGGATCAAGCAGCCTCCCTACTCAAAACATTGCTGGTCAAAGGCGTTCAGTAAGCCTGAGGGGTTCGAGGCATGTGGCATATCACAACGATCTCCGCCGCGCCCTTTGCTGCAGCGGAGGCTCTCCATCGAACCGGACCGTGGCATGCGGTGTGTCGTCTGGACGTCCGCACTGCGCGGAACACATGAGTGACTAGGCGCCTATTTGTATCGGAACCACTTTATCGTCTTGGTGCCCGCGAAGAGAATGTCCATATTGGAGCTGCGAACCTGACCATCCCAGAACATATAGGTTCCAGCAAACTTGGCAAGATTGAACACATGAGCTGATCCATCCTCGCGCGTGATGAACACCATGCCCTCGGAATTGTTCGGCATGCGGTTTATGACTTTTCCGAAATCTTCAACGCTTACGGGAATCGGTTGACCCTCCGCCATTTTCTGGAAATCGTCTGGCCGTCCGGTCAGCGGATCTTTCGTCTTTGGTCCTCCGAAATGTTGCTTGAGTTTGGCATACACCTCTTTCCAAGTCGGCTGTTCCTGCTGAAAAAGATACGATGGATCGCCGGTGGCATTGTGCAAGGTGCGCCAAAAGCAATCTTTGCGCTTCGGGCTGCACGAACCTGAGCCGGGAGGAGCTTCGGCTGGCTGTCCATTCTTAGAGGACGCAGTGGGCGACTCTTCGGGCGAAGGCTGCGTGGGACCGGGCCTCGATGCAGGCTGTTGTCCGGGATGCGGCTTTGTTTTCTGCTTGATGAGCTGTTTCAGATCTTTTCCGTCACAGATCAGTTTCCCCAACCATTTGCCGACCTCGTAGGGATCTGCCGTGAGATCATAGGCCTTGATATCTTCGTAGACGGCATAGATCGATCCGGCTTTCCCGATGGTCTCCACGGCTTTCTTTAACCGCTCAAGTCGTTTGAGGATGACCAGCGGGGCGGTCGCCAGATCGGCAGGGAGATTTTCCTGGAAACAATCCGCCATACCCTTCGATATACCATCGGCGAAGATGAACGGAGGATCCGGCTGACCCAACGTGTAGCGACCGGAAGTTTGGTTTGGATTGTTCGGTGATGCCGGCTTCTCATTCGAGGATGCGGGCGGAACCGGCGCTGGGTACAGGTCAGGTACCCTCTCCTGTTGAGGCGACACCTTTTTGGGAGTTGGAGAGCTAGTCTTCTTTTGACGCGACTTGTTCTGGTTGTCCTGTGGCGGTTGACTCGGTAAACCTTCATTCTGTTCGGCTCGGCCTTCGAGCACAGGTCGACGGTTTGTTAGATTGAAGCACTCAATGAACGCACGGATTGTCTTGTCCCTTAGTCCGAACTGTTCGTTTGCCTGCTTCCGGAGCGCCGTGGCCTGGCGGCTGTCTATGCCGAGTTGTCTCGCTGCTTCATCGAGTGCCAAGCCTTGGTCTTGAAACACCTTGGCGTCGGCGAGAATGGAGAGGCAGTGGCTGGATTTCTCTTTGGCTTCTGTCGTGTGGTTGTCGTACCAGCGATGCGCGCCGCCGACCGCGAACTGGTCGTATTCACCGGACGTATTGAAGACATCGGATTGTTGTGGTTGAGCGTGTCCAGAGAGCGGGACAACCAGATATGTCGCAAGAAGGAGGTACGAAAATCGGCCGCGCGGCATGGGAGATGTCCTCTCTCGGTCACACTCTACGTCAGCAGTTCGAGCTGTCGTTGCGACAAGCCCGCGCGCCGGCTTCGTTCCCGGAGCGCTCCAAGACATCAAGCGCATGTTTCTGCCGCGCGCCGTAATCGTCGTAGGCGGCTGTGTTTCCGCTCGATCGCCTCGTCATAGACTGACGCGCAGCATAGACGTTTCGCACTTGATGGTCGTAGTACTGTTGATTCTGAGGGGAAGGATCTTTCTCGAAACAGGTCTTGAACCACTGTTGGCCGTCGGCGTCTTTCCCTTCGTAGAAACGCAAGAGGCCCATATGGCAATAGGGTTCGGGGGTATCGGGAGCGAGGTCGAGCCACGCTTTCAAGTCCGCCTCCGCCAGGTGATACTGTCCTCGATCCTCATAGACACCTGCGCGGTACTTATAGGCGGCAAGGAGCTTGCGGTCCAGCTTGAGGGCCGCATTGAAATCGGCAAACGCTTGTTCCTCCTCGGTCGTAAATTCGTCTTGGAGCGTTCCGCCTCGACCCATATAGGCTTCGGCGCTCGGCTTGATCTGGATGGAACGTGAATAGTCGGCCAGTGCCTGTTGAATCTGTCCTAACATTCTTGTAGTTCGGGCGCGATACAAGAAGGCTTCAGCACTCTTGGAGTCGAGACGAATAGCTTCATTCAAGTCCGGAAGCGCACGGTGGTAGTCGTGGAGGTAATACCAACAGCGGCCTCGCGAGAGGTAGGCGGGACCGTTGGCGTGATCCTTAGCCAGTACATGGTTCCAGAATTCGAGCGTCTGGCTGTTCTCCGCGCTGTTGTTTTCACAGGTCCCTTGCTTGGATCCACCGTTGCTGCCGATGTTTCCCACTGCGACCACGATGACGGCTCCGACGAATACACCAGCGAGCATAAGACGTCGGGAGAGTAGGGGCGCCATGAGTCCTCCTTACCTCTGGCGATAAGGCATGGCCAGAAATGGGGGTGGTTTCAACGAAATAGTGGTAACTGACGGAGAAAATGAGGGCAGAAGCGAAGCCATAGCACTTCCTCCGCGCGCTTGAGGGACCATAGCCTACAGGCTGAATGCTGAGCTATTCAAGGCTTAGTAATGCGTAAGGCTGCTCCTGCATGACAGCGATCAGTAGATGAAACCCCTGGAGTGACGGTGGTATAGTTGGTGCCCTTTTGATCGCAAGTACGCAAGGTGCGGTCCATGGCTTATCTCCAGTCGGCCCACGCGGAATTATCCGAATCCATCCCCTTTTCATTGTTCGAAGGCGACTTTCTCACGCGTGTCTTTCAGCGCTTGGGTATGGGCAGCTATCGAACTATCGATCTCGTGAAGCGCAGTCTGCTGCTGATCTCCATAACGTGGGTGCCGTTGGCGATCTTGGCCGTTGCTGCTGAACTCCATTGGATTCAGCCGCCAGGTCAGAATTTCTTTATGGATTTCGCGGCCTACGGACAAATGCTTCTCAGTCTGCCCATCTTTCTGATCGCGGAGCGAGTGATCGATCGGCAGACACGTGAAGCCTCGCGCTGTTTCATCACGGCTGGTGTGGTCGAAGCGGAGGATGCAGCTCGCTCGGTGCGAATCAATCAGCGGCTGAAACAGTTGCGCCATTCCATTTGGCCTGATCTTGGCTGTATAGCGCTAGGATATGTCCTAACGGCATCTTGGATGGTTCCAGAGATGCTGAATGACCGGGACACATGGCATGCCATGGGCCCCATTTTTCACTTGCCGCCAAGCACCTGTGACAATCTGGGCAACTGTATTCAGGAACCGTCGGCCCCACTGACGTGGTCGATGTGGCTGCAGGTAATTGCCTTGGGGCCGTTTACGACCTATGAAGTGTTTCGGGAATCACCTCAGCCACTGACGTGGCCTGGCCTATACGAGTTCCTCATTGCTGGTCCGCTCACTACCTATTGGTGGTTGCGTTGGGTGGTAAAGATCGGATTTTGGATCTGGTACCTCTACCAGATTTCAAATCTTCGACTGAATCTCGTGGCGTCGCACCCTGATAAAACCGGTGGTATCGGGTTTCTCAGCGACGCACAAACAAAATTCGGCCTTGTCATCTTGGCGTTTGGTGTCAGCTTCGTAGCGCCGACGCTTCTATATAAGTTGAAATTTGAAGGGGCAACGATTGCCGTATGGGCGGTTTGGGGCAGTGCGGCCGGTTTTGTCGTGGGAGCGCCCTTCTTCTTTACGTCGCCGTTGTTCATGTTCACCAGACAACTCTATCATGCGAAAACGCACGCTTTGGAAATTCTCCAAGAGCGATCGATGGAGCGGGCGAAAGCGTTTGAAGAAAAATGGTTAAACGCCTGCTCAAGCGGGAAGTACGAGGTCATGAGTGGGAACGATCTGAGCGGCTTGGATGCACTTAATCGGGTATACGACCATATCCATAAAATGCGGGTTGTTCCGCTGGATCTGCGCTCATTTTCCGAACTTGTCTGGTCGGCGCTGGGGCCGATGATTCCCTTGTTGCCCTACGTGATCGATCTGCCTGAGCCAGTGCTCAAAGCGATCGAAAAACTCGTGCGGTAGGTTGCGTGATCGTGCGGAGCAGAATGTGATGGAGTACAGTGGCGGGCCGTCGATCACTGTGTGAAGTCACAGAGTTGACCGGCCCGCCATATGAATCTGTCGGCACGGTCTATTGAAAGACATAGACAGCGCCGCTGTCGGTGGCGCTGTTGTCCGTCTGAATGCCGTTGATGCCGGTGGCATGGCTGTCTTCTAAGTAGGCTCCACTCACAATCGTGCCGTTGTTTGCGGCAATCGCACTGCCGAATGAATCTCCCGCCTCTCCATTGGAACCTTTGACGTAGTCGCGTTGAGTCCACGTCGTGCCGCTGCGCGTAAAGACATAGAGGGCGCCGCTGCTGGACGCACTGTTGTTTGTGCCGTCACCATTGATGCCGGTAGCGGCACTGTCTTCTCCAGATGCACCGACGGCGAGAGTGTCTCCATGGACTGCTACGCTGATGCCAAACTGATCGCCATTTTCCGTATTGGCTCCCTGCAGCAGGGCCTCTTGAGTCCAGAGCCCTCCGCTACGGGTAAAGATATAGGCAGTACTGGCGTTATCAGTGCCAACTGCCAGGGTATTGTTGTCGAGAGAGAGGCTTCCACCAAAGCTTGAATTCGCTGCTGACTGAGAAGCCTTCACATAGGCCTGTTGGGACCAGGCATTACCGCTGCGGGTAAAAACATAGACCGCTCCGCTGCCGCTGGCACTATTGTCCCCTTGGTTCCCACCGATACCGGTGGCGGCACTATCTTCTCCAACGGCACCGACCGCGAGGGTGTCATGACTCAGCGCGACCCTGTTCCCAAATTGATCCCCGCTCTGGGAATTCGAGGACTTGATATAGGCCTGCTGTGACCAGGTTGTCCCACTTCTGGTAAAGACATAGACGGCTCCGCTCGACGCGGCACCGGTGCCGACTTCTGATCCATTGATCCCGGTCGAGGCACTGTCTTCACCCTCCGCGCCGATGGCGATGGTGTCTCCGTCAATCGCGACAGTATTGCCGAAATTGTTGAACCCAGCAGTCGAGGGTTTCAGGTAGGCCTGTTGGGTCCAGGTAGTGCCGCTTCGGACAAAAACATAGGCGGCACCGGCCTGAGCGACGCTGTTGTCCGACTGGTTTCCATTGATTCCTGTGGCATTGCTGTCTTCGAACGGCGCTCCTACGACGATGGTGTCGCCGCTGATCGCGACGCTGGATCCAAAGAGATCACGATTTTCTGGATTGGAGGATTTAAGATAGGCCTGTTGTGTCCAGATGCCTCCACTGCGGACAAAGACATAGACTGCTCCAGTGCCATCTCCACTGTTGCCGGATTGGCTGCCATTGATGCCGGATGTAGCACTGTCTTCCTCCGGTGCGCCGACGACCAGAGTGTCGCTGTCGAGGGCGACGGCGGAACCAAATTGATCGTTGGCATCCGTGTTTGACGCTTTGAGATAGGCCTGCTGAGCAAGGGAGGGTTCCGGGAGCGGGCTACTGTTCGAGCAGCCGATCATGCCGAGAGATGCACTGATGATACATGTCAACGCTGCGCTCTGCCAAAGGCGGTGGGGGTGTGGCTGCAAGTGAGATCCGAACGTCATGTCTGCCTCCGGTCATGTGGACGTTGTGGGATGCAGTGGATTACAACACTGGCGTCGTCCCCGAAAGATACCAATGACCTGTGTGCGTTCAAAGCAATAGGTGGAAATTCGCAGGCACGCAGGAGGAGAGGGAATGAGCAGGAAGGCTTGCGTCTCTCGTGAGAGACTACCGTATTCAGGTCAGCGGGGAGCCGAGGATTTCATCAGGCTGTCGGCCTGCGGCGGTAGGAAGCCGAGGTAGCCTCGGTGCCGTTCTGCCAACTCCAAGACCGTGAAGGGTTGACCGTCCACCATCTCAGGGGAAGAAAAGATCTGCCGGAGATGGCCGCCACGCTCGCCGACGATGTTGCCGGCAAAGACCACACCGTTTTGTTTCAACCGGGTGACCGCCTGTTCGATGTCCTCGACTCGTACGGCGACATGGTGAAAGACCTTGTCGCCGAACTTGTTCACCCAGCCGGGAATAATGCTGGTCTTGCCTCGATCGTCCGGGTAGGCCTGATCGACGAAGAGGCCGGGATAGCCAGGTTTACGATAGACCTTTGCGTACCAGTCGTCATACTGCAACGTCTCATCGTACCCATAGCCTAGCGCCACAAACGGTTCTGCGCCCCGGTCGATGTCGTGCGTCCTGATGGTGACATGATCGATGACCGGCCAGAAGCCCACGCCGGTTTCGTCCAACATCGCCTTCAGGACGCCGGCAGCTTGATTGCGCGCGACATACTCGGCGACCATGCGTTCCATGAGCGTGTCCAAGGCTGTGGCCTGATCGTTCATAGCGGCTCCTTTCCGAAGAAGAGTCAGGAGTCATTGGTCAAAGGTCATGCGAATGAAGCCATCGTTCTTTTTGCGCGTGACGAATGACCATTGACTGCCGACCGTTTTCATCCGCCAAACTTAATGCCTTGGGCTAGAGGCAAATCCGTTCCCCAATTAACCGTGTTGGTTTGGCGGCGCATATAGGCCTTCCAGGAGTCCGAGCCTGCCTCGCGGCCGCCGCCGGTTTCTTTTTCTCCGCCGAACGCGCCACCGATTTCCGCACCGGATGTGCCGATATTGACATTGGCGATCCCGCAGTCGCTGCCCGAGGCCGAAAGAAAGCGCTCGCTCCGACGCACATCGTTTGAGAAGAGGGCAGAGGACAACCCCTGCCGGACGTTGTTCTGCATCGCGATCGCCTCGTCAATCGTCGTGAACGTCATCACATAGAGAATGGGGGCAAAGGTTTCACGTTGCACGACGGGCCAATGGTTTTGTGCTCGCACGATCGTCGGTTCGACGAAGTATCCAGGGCGGGTCAGTACGCGCCCTCCGTGGAGGATCTCTCCACCTTCTTTCTTGATCTCATCGAGAGCGGCACGATAGCCCTCCACCGCCACCTGGTCGATAAGCGGTCCCATGAGCACCTCTTTTTCCAACGGATTACCGATCTGGACTTGTGCATAGGCCTTCACAAGTCTGCCGACGAGCTCCTCGCACCGCGATTCATGGACAATCAGACGTCGGGTCGTCGTGCAGCGTTGGCCCGCAGTCCCGACGGCCCCAAACACAATTGCGCGCACAGCCATATCCAGGTCGGCGGTCTCATCGACAATGACGGCATTGTTGCCGCTCAGTTCGAGCAAGGTTCGGCCGAGTCGTTGTCCGACCAATGACGCGACTCTTCGACCGACCGGCACCGAACCGGTAAAGGAGATGAGCGGGAGGCGCTCGTCCTGGACCATCTGTTCGACCAGCGCCGGTTGCTCGGCGATGAAGAGCGAAAAAATACCGGCATAGCCCTGTTGCTGCATCACACGATTGCAAATCTGTTGGACGGCCACCGCGCAGAGGGGGGCCTTCGGCGACGGTTTCCAGATGACGGTATCGCCGGCGATCGCGGCCAGGAAGGCATTCCAGGCCCAGACCGCCACGGGAAAATTGAACGCCGTGATGACGCCAACCGGACCGAGCGGATGCCACTGTTCGCTCATGCGGTGCGCCGGCCGTTCGGACTGCATCGTGGCTCCGTAGAGCATGCGTGATTGGCCGACGACGAAATCGGCCATGTCGATCATCTCTTGCACCTCTCCGTCACCCTCAGCTTTGATCTTTCCGACTTCCAGAGACACCAACGTGCCCAACTGATCCTTCTTCTCTCTGAGGGCCTGGCCGATCAGTCGGACGACCTCGCCTCGTTTCGGCGCCGGGACCATACGCCAGACCTGAAACGCCTCAAGCGATTCTTTCGTGATGCGCTGATAGTCTTCTAACGAACAGGGATAGACCCCGGCGATCTGCTCTCCCGTTGTTGGGTTGATCGAGGGGAGCAACGTTCCATCATTGCGACCCGACCACCACCCAGTGCCGGTACTGCCACCGGAGTTGACGGCTTGGATGCCAAGGTCTCTCAATGCGGAGTGACTCGTGCTCATCGAAAGCAACCTCCCAATTCGTTGTCCAAGAAGTTTCGCAATAAGATGGATTCCTGAGTGATGAATCCATGGTACTGCTCAGGATGACTCAAGACAAGGTCCATGACGCAGCAGACACTGGATGCGGTTGTCATTTGGATGGCCGACCAGAGCCTGCCTTTGATGCATTGCGGGTACACTTTTTTGACGTAATTCTCTTCGAAGAAACCATCTTTGTTTGTGCCCGTGACCGAGGCATAGATCAAGACGACATCTTGTAAGGTCTGCGGCACGGCCCGTTCGAGGACGCGTTTCAAGGTGTCCCGGTCTTCATTGAGCTTGAGGTCCTTCATTAAAAGATGGATTTTTTCACAGTGGCCCGGGTAGCGGAGGGTCTTGTAATTCATCGTGCGGACTTTGCCGGCATAACTATCGGCCAACGTGCCGAGTCCGCCCGACGTATTGAACGCCTCATAGAGCAGGCCGTCCAGCTCGATCGTTTCGTAGCCTTCGAGCGGCTGAAGCGGGACTTTCTCGCCTTCCTCAATCCCATAGCAGACGTTGCCGTATTCGTTGATCAGTCCATCGGTCGACCATGTCAGCGAATACTTCAGGGCATTGCTGGGATGGACCGGCAGCGCACCGACACGCATCTTGACCGTGTCCAACGTATCAAAATGTGTCATGAGCTCGTGCGCCACGATACTGATGAACCCCGGTGCCAGACCGCATTGCGGCATAAAGGCATGGGTGGCTCCTGCGCTGAGCACTTTGATCTGGTTGGTGACCTCGACGTCTTCCGTGAGATCGAAATAATGCAACTGATGGGTCAAGGCCAGGCCGGCGACCGTGGGGTTACAAAAATAGGGGAGACTCGAGAGAATAGCATCAAATCGATGGGCGGAGAGATACGTGCTGACTGCGTCCGGATGTCGAACATCCAGGAGGCACGGCGTCACTCGTTCCAACTTGAGCTGGTTGACGAGATGGGTCGGCGCCTCCAGGGTCATGTCGCCGAGATGAACGTCGTACCGACCGGACTGGTTCAGAAGGCAAGCGATGAGGGAGCCGATCTTTCCAGCCCCAAGCACGAGCACACGATTCATGATGGTGCATTATACTCCACTATCATGTTCCGGCCACGTGCTTTGCACATTAGCGCAACGTTCGGTCGTCAACTCGATTCACGAGAGTCGATGACATATTGTGGAGGGACGGTCGGTTCGGTTGTGACATGAGTATATCGGCAGGGGGGGATATCTGCTTGGAGCCTTCGTAAGAGAGTCGTCATCTTCATCGTACCGGGCACTTCGCAGATCCAGACGTGCATGCCGGATTCCAATTCATCGAAGTGACGTTGTACACGAAAGCTCGGCTGTTCCATGAAGTAAGCGGAGAGAAAACCGTTGATGGCCGTCACCACCCAGGAATGGTCTTTGATGTAGCGGTAGGTGAGCCGGAGTTCTGTCACTGTGATCTGTTCATCGGATTCCATGGCTGCACTCTATCAAGTCTGACCCCGAGACTACCACTGTAGAAACAGGACAGCTTATCACCTCACGGGACGAGGAGATGGCTGGCGTGCTTGCGGAAGGTTGATCACCTTGACGAGGGAGTATTGAAGGTGAAACCGGATGGAGCCCCCCTTGCTCTGTGTACCACTTGAGAGTAGGGTAATACTGTCACGTCGCAACCGCCTCATTCAGGAGGTGGTGATCATGGTCCTCCGTGGAGCACAGTCCTTACGGTTCGGAGCTGCCGGGTGTGCATTCCTCACTAGACGGGCCCTTTCCTCGCACCAGACCAGATTCAGACAGGAACAGTTTCGATGTCATCCATCCGCCACAAGAAGGTCGGATGACGAGCGGGCATGGGAATGGACTCCACAGAAGAGATTTGTACTGGCAATCTCACAAAGGACTCGCATCGCATGGTGCGAGCAGGTGATGTATGTCATGGGGATATTGGGGAATCGTCATCGGGCTCACAGCCATGGTGATCATGGTGGTTGCGTGTATCCGCTTACTGTCTTTGGATGACGACAAGGAGGGACAGAAATCGAGGTTAAATGCCGGCGGATCGGGTGATCGCACACCGGAACCATCAGCCATCAGCAGGCGAGCCGCATGACGGTACGGTGTTGACTCGATCCTTGTGGGTATGAGCGTGGGGGAATGTTCGGGTAAGACGATGGGATTGGGGACGATGGGTGTGTTCATACACCAATCGCTAACGAGGGGAGGGAGCAATGGGGCCGATGAAGACAATCACCAAAGGAAACGCTCTTTACGAGGTAATGGGGGGCAAGTTGATCAAAGACGGGTTCACCAACCAGCAGGACCTGGAAGACTACGTGAATCATCATTATCTTGTCCTGCCGGTCGTTGATAAACAAGGGCGGCCATGGCTGCTCGATGGAAAGCCGATCTATTGCCTTCGCGGAACTCAATACGAAACAGTGAGTGATGAGCGAGTTCATCTTGCCCGCTGTCCAGATTGTGGTGGCATGGGGATTCGAACCGATGAATTCGTTGTCGAATCAGATTGTATCCACTGCACAGTCTGTGGACATGAATTTGATGCCAGGCTGGAGATGATGGAGACGTAGATCGGCGTGCCTCCAGCACACGGGAAGAAGCGACAGGTTAATAATACAGTCCGAGTCGCCTGAAGGGGATGGCTGCCCCCTAGCCATGCACCCGATTAGTTTTTCTGGTGAGTACGTCTGGTCTGGCTGCGGAACCGTGCGGGCGGGACGCCGAACTCCCGTTTGAACGCACGATTAAAAGAAGGCTCCGACTCATATCCCACCTCGCCCGCTACTTCCGCCACGCTCTTGGATGTGGACGTCAGCACTTGAGCGGCGAGCTGCAATCGCCAGCGAGTCAGGTATCCCATCGGGGTATCTGAGAGATAATGCCGAAATCGCTCGGCCAAGACTGAACGTGAGAGACCGACTGCTTCGGCCAGTGAGGCAATCGTCCAGGGGTGGGACGGTTGCTTATGCAACAGCGCCAGCGCTTTCCCCACATCCGGATCCCTTACTCCGGCAAGCCAGCCGGTTTGCGAAGCCGGCAGCTTCTCGATGTACCGCCGTAGCGTATCGGCGAACAACGCCTCGGATAATTTAGCCACGACGGCGGTGGCGCCTGGGCCCGAGGCATCTGCCTGTTCAACCGAATAGCGAAGCGTCTCTTCAAGCCATTTTCCCGACGGGCTATCCCTCATGTTGATCTTGAGCAGGGGAGGTAACCCCGCCAGGAACATCCGGCAGAGCTGCGAATCGCAGGCCATGTAGCCGCAGATCAATCTGGTCAGTTCGCCTCCTCCGCCAAATTGGGAAACCATTTTCCCCTCCGCAAGAACGTGCTGCAGTTGCTCGGTGCTGTCGACCGGCGTGACGGGATGACCGTTACCCATAAGGTGGGCATCGCCGTGCGGGAACATGACGACGTCACCGGGTGAGAGGGTGACCGGTCGTCCATGCTCCTCGATGCGAGCGTAGCCGTGCCCCTCAGTAAGGAGATGAAAAATAATGACATGGCTGGAAGCGGAAGAAAGATATGACGCCATGGCGCACCCATCCGGCTGGCGCACGCACCATGGAGCAGAGAACTCACCGTGAAAGAACACCGCGCCGTCCAGCTTCACGGTCTTCAGCATTTCAGACAAGACATCCATAGGATCCCGTTCGGTAGCAGAGCGTGACGGCTAAAGAAGTCGGACGCTCGGCTAAGTGATCGCGTAGCTTAGCATTCTCCTGATAAGAGAACTAGACGGTCTGCTAAGACGCTGCAGCGCCTGTCCTGTACAGTACACACAGGGACAGCGTGGCACAGTGGGCCGCGCCATCGAATCAATACGGTGACGAAGGGAGGAGAAGATCATGACGAATGCCACGATGGGAGAAATGGAAGGCCTCAAGGCTCAGCTCAAGAAGATTTGGACAGCCGGGGACTATGATCGTTTTTCCCGATTTATGGAAAGTAGCGCCCGCGAGTTTTATGAGCGACTCACCATCGCGCCGGGTAGCCAATTGCTCGATGTGGGTTGTGGCTCCGGTCAACTCGCGCTGATGGCGGCGAAAGACGGCATCAAAGTCACCGGTGTGGATATCGCCGGGAACTTGGTGCAGCGGGCACAGGTTCGCGCCCAGGCGGAAGGGCTGATGGCTCAGTTCCAGGAGGCCGATGCCGAATTGCTTCCGTTCGGCGACGCGAGTTTCGATGTCGTCGTTAGTCTCATCGGCGCCATGTTCGCCCCACGACCTGAACTGGTTGCCCGTGAGCTGCTTCGGGTGTGCGTCCCAGGCGGCACCATCGCCATGGCCAATTGGACGCCGCAAGGGTTTGTCGGGCGGATGTTCAAGGCTGTGTCGAAGTTCATCGCACCGTCCGGGATGCCGGCTCCGGTGTTGTGGGGCGATGAGCCGACGGTTCGTGAGCGACTTGGCCACGGGCTGTCACATCTCAACCTGGCGAGGCGGGAGTACCTCTTCAGTTATCCATTCCCACCGTCGGAGGTCGTGGAATTCTTTCGGTTGTATTACGGACCGATGAATCGGGCCTTCGCACCACTTGACGATGAAGGACAGGCTCGGTTGCGGCAAGAGCTGGAAAGTCTCTGGGGCGCGCATAACCAGGCCGGACCAGACTGCACGGCGGTTTACGCGGAATATCTGGAAGTCATTGGGATCCGGGGAGAGTGGTAAGTATCCATAGAGAACAGAAGGCAGTTGAATATACGGTCATAGAAAGAACGTGACGACGATTATGCTTGATATGGGAACAGTCGTGATCTGGTTTTGCTTGATCAATGTGGGAATGATCCTGACGATACTGATACCTCGAATACGATAGCTCAAACACAGTACCATACATTCGATGACCAAGAAGGAGGACTGTTATGAAGTTTGATCATATTATTGGATTCACGGCGGCGGTTCTGCTGGGCTGTACGCTGTCCAGTACAGCCACAGAGCCATCAGAGACTGACGTACCTCACACGAACCATGCTGACACGGTTCCTCTTTATAAAGATCTTGGCTCCCATCACAAACGTATCTCCACAAAAAGTCCTGCGGCCCAGCAGTACTTTGACCAGGGATTACGATTCGCTTACGGATTTAATCATGCGGAAGCCATCCGTTCATTCACACGCGCCGTAGGGCTCGATCCCAGCTGCGCCCTGTGCTACTGGGGGATCGCACTCGCTTATGGTCCCCACGTCAACGCTCCTATGGACAGGGCGAGCGGGGTTGCAGCGTATGAAGCCGTGCAGAAAGCGTTGTCGCTCAAGTCCCACGCCTCGGCCCATGAGCGTGCCTACATTGACGCACTCGCACAGCGTTATGAGGCAGACCCACCGACCGATCGCACCAGGCTGGATACGTCGTACTCGCAGGCGATGGAAAAAGTCGCGAAAACCTATCCCACGGATCTCGATGCTGCGACGCTGTATGCCGAATCACTGATGGACCTTCGCCCGTGGAATTACTGGAAACCGGATGGGAGGCCCTATCCTGGCACAACTGAAATCGTACATCAGCTTGAACGTGTGCTCGCACGCAATCCCAATCATCCCGGTGCCTGTCATTACTATATTCATGCCGTCGAAGCGGTGAATCCAAAGGCCGCGGTGCCGTGTGCCGAACGGCTCGCACGACTCATGCCCGGCGAAGGACATATGGTTCATATGCCTGCGCACATCTACATCCGTGTCGGACGCTGGAACGACGCCATACAGGCCAATCAACATGCGATCCATTCCGACGAGGTGTTTATCGAAGGGCAGCATCCGATGGGCGTCTATCCGCTCGCCTACTACCCGCACAATATCCACTTTCTTGCCTTCGCTTCCACTATGGCCGGGCGCGGTGCGCAGGCGATCGAAGCGGCTGATACGCTGACGTCCAAGGTGAACCTTGCTGCCGCGCGCCAGGTTGGAATGCTTCAAGAAATGCTGCCGTATCATGTCCTCACGCTCACGACGTTCGGGAAATGGGACGAGGTCCTGGCTGCGCCGCTTCCACCTGAAGACATCCGCTTCTCCTACGCCATGGCACAGTACGCCCGGGGTGTGGCTCATGCTGCCAAAGCAGAATGGGCCGACGCGCAAGCCGCGCTCGACAACGTGACGGCGAGTGATGCTGCAACGCCGCAAGGGGCGGAAGGGAAGACCGCGCTCTCCATCGCCGTGCAGGCGCTGTCCGGTGAGATTGCCGTTCGCCGAGGTGAAGTTGATGCGGCGATCACTCATTTCCAGGAAGCGGTCAAGATTGAAGATGCAGGGCTCTATTTCGAGCCGCCCAAGTGGTACTACCCTGTTCGACATTCGCTCGGCGCCGCGCTGCTGAAAGCCGGCCGGTCTGCGGAGGCTGAGATGGTGTATCGCGAAGACCTCCGGCGGTTTCCGGAGAACGGATGGTCTCTGTTCGGCCTTGCACAGGCGCTCCGAGCGCAGGGCAAGAAGGATGACGCGACTGCAACCGACGCGCGTTTTCGCAAAGCCTGGCCTGACGCTGATGTGACTCTCACGGCATCACGGTTCTGAAGTTCTACGGGAAGAGACAAGGGAAGGTTGGGGGAGGTCTTGCGTCTGATCAGCATAAGGCTTCCTGATCCGTTGAATCACCCCTGCCGGTTCACGGAACAATAGGAAGGCCGTCTGTCTCGTGTTTCTGTCTTGGGATTGAGGAGTGGAGTCGAATCAATTTGTTGCGGTGTATAGAGGGCAAACACACGTCATCAATTCTTCCGTTGAGACCACCATTGGGAACTGTGTATGGTACGAGCATCCACCGGAGATGCTGCCATGTCATTGACTACCTATAACAACGTCACGATTCCTTCCTTCATGTACGGGACGGCCTGGAAGAAAGAGGCCACCACCGGGCTGGTGCTTCAGGCGGTGGAAGCTGGGTTTACCGCTATTGATACTGCCAATCAACTCGTGCATTACGATGAGGCACGGGTGGGAGAGGCGCTGCTGCAATTGGCGACGCAGGGCATCACCCGCGACAAGTTGTTTCTGCAAACGAAGTTCACACCCGTCAACGGTCAGGACCATCGTCTTCCGTACGACGCACGCGCGAGTATCACGACACAGGTGCAGCAATCATTTGCCAGTTCCCTCGAGCATCTCCATACGGACTATCTCGACTCGTACGTGTTGCATGGACCCTATTCACGGCGTGGTCTCGGGACTGAAGATTGGGAAGTCTGGGCGGCTATCGAGTCGCTGTATGATTCCGGCAAAACCAAAATGATCGGGATCAGCAATGTCTCGGCGGAGCAGCTGAGTCTGCTCTGTACGAAAGCCAGGCACAAACCGATGGTCGTGCAGAATCGCTGCTACGCGGCCTTCCGGTGGGATCAAGGCGTGCGTGAGATATGCCGGTCGAACAACATAATTTATGAAGGGTTTTCACTGTTGACGGCGAACACGGGTATCTTTGCCGAACCGGCCATCCGGACGATGGCGGCCAAGTATCAGGCCGGCCTCGCACAAGTTGTCTTCCGCTTTGCCCAGCAAATCGGCATGCTGCCGTTGACCGGCACGACGAATCTTCAGCATATGAAAGATGATTTGCAATCTGATCGATTCACGTTACTTCCTGAGGAAATCAATCAGATCGGAACTATCGGCATGTAGTCCAATGGGGAAGATCCTGGTCAAACGTGTCTATGAACCAGCGGCTGAGTCTGATGGCTTTCGGGTACTCGTCGATCGAGTCTGGCCTCGCGGAGTTTCTAAGGCTGAGGCAAAGCTTGATCTCTGGCTCAGGGATATCAGTCCATCAACGGCTTTGCGAACATGGTTCAACCACGAACCTGCTCGGTGGGAGGAGTTTCAACGTCGCTATCGTGCTGAACTGAAAGCGAAGGGGGCGCTGCTTTCCGTGATTACAGAACAGGCAAAGGCCAGCCCGGTCACGCTGCTCTATTCGGCCAAAGATGAACAGCATAATCAGGCCGTCGCACTGCAGAATGTTTTGTTAAGGGAAAACTGTGCTGCTGACTGATCCTGAGAGCACTGCGAGTGTGTACCGTCTTTGATCTCTTGCCACCCGGTAGTCTCTTTTCCCAAGATACGGCACTCTGAACGTAGAGTCGTACAGGCTTCTAAGTAGTTGCCATTTGAGTAGGAGCGATAGGGTTCAGGAAATTATGGTGAAAGTGTACTATTATGAGACAGATATGAGTCGAAGAGTCTGCCTGGGATATGAACTCTACCCAATTGATACTACAACAGTTTTCATCAACGGCCATTTAAATAGGGGCGTTTAGCTCCGTCCATTTACGCAACATAGCATAATTCCACAGAGGCTATTGCTGCAGTAGTCAGGGCTGGTCGTGCCAATTTGCTAACCATCTGAAGATCAACATGATTATTTTCCTACACTGACGAATATGACGAGAAGCGCTCTCTTGCAGTTTCCCTGGATGGCGGCAGGCATTCGCGCCGGTGATGTTACAACACTGAAATAACCAGCGGACTTGCTTCTTTCCATCCACACCATTTTGAATCCTAACAGCATAAGTATTTAATTAGCCTGACTGTTTACAGTCTGGCTCATGAATTGCTCTCTCCGTTGTCGAACCGGTGATATGGGCAGGGCGAGATGATCAGTGTCGTTTAGGGACAGAGTCGAACACGGCAGACTGCAAACTATTGAGGAGGGGAAGGTGGATATGGAGATGTGGAAGGGAGGTGACGTGCCGCCGTGATAGCAGCGTGGGTGTAATTGGGAAAGTCATTCATTAACCCGTTAACTGTGAGGAGGATGCAATGAAGAACGTGATGATCACGATGGCAGTGGTAGCAGTGGCCTTGGGCCTTGCCCCCATCGCGGGTGCTCAAACAGTCGACAACGGCAGTTCCGCGGCATCGGACCACTCAAAGGCTATCACGAAGACAAAGACTGTTGATAGCCATGATCAGTACACGAAGACCGTCACGAAGAACGACAACGATACGAAAACTGTGACGAAGGACAGCAATAACGAGTATACGAAGACCATCACAAAAAACGATAACGACACGAAGACGATCACGAAGAATGATAACGATACCTATACGAAGACCAAGACAGCTACGGATAGTTACAACACCGTGAAGGACAGCAAT
>JAHBWO010000260.1 GCA_019636945.1 Nitrospira sp.
GGACTGTTGTCCGGCTGCAGTGGGAACGACAACGTGCCGGTCATCACACCCAGCGGACCCACTGCCGCCGTAGAAGAGCAGCGCATGACCCAATCAGATGCTTTGACCTCTGAGGAGGCCTCACTGATCAGCCAGGCCGACTCTGAACCGGTTCCGGCTTTACTGCCGGACCTGTAATACACAACCAAGAAGCAGATGTCTTTCCAGAAGGAGGATTCCATGTTTGCTCGATTTCGACCACTCGTTGCACTTGTACTCGCCGTACTCATGGCCTCGCCTGTCCTAGCAGCCAGCCATCGCGAAGCTCCATTGATCTCAAACGATCCAGCCGCTGATATCACGGACTTCTATTTTTTTAGAAGCTGGCAGAACCCTGACAATGCTGTGCTCGTGATGAACGTCATTCCCAGTCAGGAACCGGGATCGGGCCCCAACTATTTCAACTTCGCCGACGATGTGCTGTATGAAATCCACATCGACAACAACAAAAACAACATCGCCGCGAACATCGTCTACCAGATCAGATTTAAAACAGAGATCCGCCAACCCGGTAACGTCTTCCCATTGTCGTATGTCGCGTTACCACCAATCATGGCCCTCAGCGGGAACGGTTCTGAAGGACTGTTGCTGCGACAAAGCTATACCGTCACAGAAGTCCGCTATGGCCAACGACCGAGGAATCTTGGAACCGGCATCATGTATGCCGTCCCATCAAATGTCGGTCCAAGCACCATGCCGAGATACGAAGAGCTCGCCGAGAAGGGCATCTATCCCTTGAAAAACGGGGGGAGAGTCTTCGCCGGACAGCGGGATGAGACCTTCTACATCGATCTTGGCGGTACGTTCGACACATTGAACCTCCATATCTCACCGATTCTGTCCAATACCGACGATGCCAATGATGCGACTATTGTTGGAGCACCTGGTCTCGGCACCGCCGATACGTTCAGTGGTTTCAACGTCAACACCATCGCGTTGGAGATTCCCATCAGCGAATTGATCGGGCCAAACGGTAACAAGGTGCTCGGTGCCTATGCAACCACGAGCCGCCCCAAGGTGACGGTGATCAAGAAGAATGGAGATCGCGACAGCAGTACCCGGTTTGTGCAAGTGGCGCGTATGGGTAATCCCCTCGTCAACGAGTTGATCATCGCGACGAATATGAAGGACAAGTGGAATGCCACGGATGCGGAGGACGAAAATGAGTTTGTCCCGTTCTACTGCAACTCGGCACTGGCCACGGCACTCAATGCAGTGTTCAGCACGAGCTTCCCGACGACCAATCGCGAAGATCTCGTGAATGCCCTGCTTCGTTATGCACCGGGACCGGCGGTCTGCGGATCGGGCAAGACCAACGAGGCATTGGCCGACCTCCTGCGGGTTGATTTGGATGTGCCACCAACCCCAGCGGGCGGACAGCGACGATTGGGCCCACTCGCACATGACGCGAGCGGCAATGCGACGCCGGATAAAGCCGGCTGGCCGAACGGCCGGAGACCGAACGACGATGTCACCGATGTGGCTCTCCGCGTCGTGGCTGGCATCCTGACAAACCCGACCGTCCCGAACTTGGGAGACGGCGTGAATTTCAACGTCGGCGCAGTCGGCAGCAACAAGACAGCCAATGGGATCGCGATGGAATTCCCTTTTCTTCCGACCCCATTCGACGGGCGGGATCGTCGGCATATCGATCCCAAAGAAGCCTTCTAGCCATGACGGAGGGGTGCCGCGTTAACACGCGGCACCCGCATCGCAGACGGATGATTCACCCCATGAAACCAGGACAGACCACGGTAGCAACACCGTCTCACCTTGCGCAGGGATGGCTCACCTCGCTGGCCCTTCACGGATTCTTGCTGTGTGCGGTGATTGTGTTCGCGCGTCAATCTCCGATCACCCTTTCGGCGGAACGGTTTCAATGGGATGTCACACTCGTCCAATCCACACACATACCGGAGTCGTCCACTCCACCCACAAACATTGCAATGCAGCCTAGCGAACAAATGCCGACTCCGCATTCAGCTGCAATACATCGATCACATCGAACCGCCACTCCTTACAGCAAGGCAGTGGGAACCGTTCAGCCTATGGTTGATCCCAAGAGCCTCAGTGAACCGCAACCGGAAACCAGTGCGTCAATGCACCGGGTCTCGACTCAATCGGAATGGACTCACGCAGATTCAGCTCCCACAGTGCCGCCAACGACTGATGAACCTATGGCCGCTCAGGCTGCCCCTCAGCCTGAAGATTCACCGCGGACCGACGCAACCACCCCGAGCTCCGGTACGATGCCTGACCCCATTCCATCCTCAGTCGATCCCTCTCCGTCGCAAAGTGCAGTGGTAACACCGGTCGAGACTGTTTCATCGCCACGGCCTGACTACGGCTGGCTTCAACAGGCAATCTTCAGACGATTGGAGGAGCTCAAGCGGTCTTCCAATCCATTCCTT
>JAHBWO010000261.1 GCA_019636945.1 Nitrospira sp.
TTGTACCCGTATGATTTGCTCGCCGTTCGGGAGATTGGTCGACGTGTGTACATTACCGGCGGCATCCATGTGGACGGTTGTGCCACCTTCCGCGTCCAGTACTTGCTGTAACCGTTCTTTCGCGCTGGGTTGTGGCGATAATTCCTCTCCAATTGCGAGCGACAGGCTTGTGCAGCCGGTGACGAGTAGGATCATGAGATGGAGAGCGATTCGATTCATGTGAACATTATACTTCTGACCCACGATGGATCAATGCCCCTTGAACTTGCACGACTATCTCTCTTGACTGAACCGGCCCTGCTGGGAATGGTTCGGGACTCTCACGCGAAGCTCTCACTGGTGCCAGCCGCAGTGGGTGGTTTCCAAGACTGCGCCGCACCATTCATCTGCCCGTGTACATTTTGGTAACTTACTTGCCGATAGGGTGTTGACGGGTCACACTTTGTCGATTCAGTTCACCAGTTGTCATGGTGGCTCGTGGTGCCCAGCTGAGCTTCCGAGGGCATAAAAATTGTTCTCACGTCTCGGCCTCGTGGAACAAGGAATGAGATATGAAGCTTGCAGTCGTCTTCGGATTCTGTATGCTTCTTCTGGGGCCGAATTTACTTTGGCTGAATTGGTCGACCGTGCGCATTGAAAATCGCGGTTCGCAGTCGATCGAGGAAGCGATCCTCTTCGTCTGTGAGCAGCCGGTGAGCCTGGGATCTTTGGCACCAGGTGCCTCGCGCTTTCGGTTCTTACCCAAGTGCGGTGATGATTCACTAGAGATTCGAGCCGGTCAGCAGTCGACGAATTGTACGATCTACGTCGAGGGAGAGATGTATCACGTGCGGGCGTGGTTTACGTCGTCGACGATGGGCGACTGCACCTATGGAGGGAGTCCTCTGCTGACGCCACTATTACTGGCTGAGTTACTGTAGGGAGATTGGTCAATCATCATGCAGCAGGTCGTTCCTCGCATCTATTGTATTCCCGCGACTCAGGCGCCGGTGGTGGCCGTGTTTCGTCGAGGGCCGAGTAACTGGTCGCATATCGGACGGTGGGATCTGGCTACTCACCGCTACGAACCAGGTGCCTGGCTTGGAGGACGTATCTTCCCCCGGCGGTCTGATCTGTCTCCCGATGGTCAGTACCTCTGTTACTTCGCCCATAAGCCGAGCGCCACGTGGGAACATGGCGAGGCCTATGTCGCGCTCTCAAAGCTTCCATGGCTGAAGGCGCTGCATGCCTTTGGGACCTGCGGGACCTGGACGCGCGGCTACTATTTCACGGAGGCTGATGGGTCTGATGATCGGCCGATGGAGAAACTCCCGATTCCATACGGATTACGTTCTATTCCTGCGATTCAATTCGCCAACGAACGACGACGAGGGTGGGTCGAGGCGGAGAATTCACCGGCTCGTGATCCCGGGGATGCTTGGGATCAACATCGTAACGCTCGTATGCGAAAGCCACAGCCCTGTGGCACACGAGTACTCTGCGTGGACAGCGTGGGATGGGCTGGAGGAGAGTTTGGTGTCGACCAGGCTGTCGATGGTCTGAACGTTCGATACTCTCTGGAACTCAACGGAGATCGTGAACTCTTGGAAGATGTTCAATGGGCCGATTGGAGCCAAGAAGGGCACTTACTCGTTGGCACGCGATCGGGACGGCTACAGATACGAGCGTGTACACACGATAGCGCCAAGACTCTCTTCGAAGTGGATCTCTCGAACCTTGAACCGAATCCTACACCTGCGCCGATTTGGGCTCAGAGCTGGTAGTGGCAACGCACTGACGCCTCTCCTTTTGTGTGCAAACATCCATGACTGCACAGCCTAGAAGACCTCCGCAGGTCACATTTTGGAGTAGCTCATGTCCAAAATTTTGAAATACATTGCCTGAAAACCAATCTCACGATACCCGTAGACCAAGCGCTGGTTCCCAGCGTCGCACATATCACAAGAGTTCAGTAAAAGGGAGGCCGTTCATGCATCTCGTCGTGGTGTCGGCATTGGTGGTCGGGTTGGTGTATTTGCTGTGGCAGATCAGGCCGTAGCGCGCCTTTCCATGTGACAGCAGCGAGCGCGCTTCAGTGAAGGCATGCTCTTGCACGGCCTCCAGGGGATAACCTGCTGGAGGCCGTGGTCATTATGGTCTCTCCATAATCTGGTTCTGCTGTCTTTCCTGTAGCACGAGCGCGTCAAAAACTACAAAATCAGTTGCGAGAAATCTTGTCTCACGGTAGCCCTAGACTGGGTGCCGGCTTCTGGTTCCGGTCCTGTTGGGATAACCGATCTATTGGAGGAGGGTTTTCATGCGCATCATTATGATTTCTGTGGTCCTGTCCGCAGTGATCGCTGGGTCTGGTTCTGTAGCCATGGCAGATGAGCTGACAAATCTCGGCTCTGAATTGAAGGGTGAAATGGGCTCCATGGCCAGCGAAGCCAAAGGTGAGATGAAAG
>JAHBWO010000262.1 GCA_019636945.1 Nitrospira sp.
AATCCCAGCGGAGAGATCCACATGCACTTCCTTTGGATTGCGAGGAGCACCCGTCCCCAATTTCCCGACGCCCGTTTTGCCTTCCGTCATGAGTTGCGCCACGGGGTACCCGCGAAAGCCGGTCTCACTCTGGAACCAATCGCCACCGATGAGCCCTATCACATCCGCGACTTCAGCTTTCGGCAGCGTGAAAGCCAGCCAATCGATGGTTTGGGTGAAACCTCCGGAACCTGTCATTTCTTCCTCCTTGGGGTCTGTGCGATAGACGCCCCCGTCTTACCAAGTCGGGGGCTGGGCCGCTGCGCGCGCCGCCGGCCATCGCCGCCGGTCGCGCTGCGCTGTCCCACGTTCTTCCCGGCCTCGACAACGGTGAAATCATGGCCCTTCGCCTTCAACGCCTCCTTCACGCGCTCGAGGTCGAACCGCACAAACCGGCAGAATCGATCCACGGGAATCTCGCCCTTGCGGTAGGCCCTGCGGATCGACTTCGGGCTCACTTTGAGGGCGGCGGCCAACTCATCGACAGTCAACCAGGTTTGTTCCATCACGTCTCCTTTTGTTGCTGCACACGAGGCATGGGTGAACCATACGCATCGGCGTGCGGTGGTGAAAGAGGCCCGTTCGGGGACACTGGGGGACAGGAGGGGACACTAAGGGACACTACGTCAACGCGCCAAACGTGTTCTTCAACGCACAACGAGCGGCGAGTGACGGCTATGCAAAAACGTTGTCAGACGAGCGGGCTAGAAGTAAGGAAGGGTAAAATAGCCGCTCTGGTGGCGGTGATTCAGATGTTTGGCTTTAAGTAACCTTGAAGCCGTAATAGGGCGAATAGCCCCTCGGTGAGGCGAATGAGCGGTGATGCCGCGATCAAAATTTTGACAGAATACTGCAAAAAGTGGCTCTAGGGCCGAAAAACTCCCAGCAGGTCCAAACGGCTCTAATTTTATGGATTGCCCCTCATGCCAGGTGGCTATAACTTCTAGCACAAACCTAGCACTCGAAATTCCGCGAGGTCGCCACTCACTCACCACGGATCACAATCAGCACTTCTGCACTTCGAGCATCAATGAGGACAGTCGCTCCACCGCCCTTCCATCCATGACCATCAATTCGTTTGGAGTGATAAAATAGCATCAATACTTCGTCACCGGAGATAAGGATTTCGAGGCCTCGCACTACAGCGGAGTGCCGGTTATTTCAGCCGCCGAGTTTGCCCGCCTGCTTACACATCGATAGTCTATCCCTGCACCGTAATCCAAACCTCCAAGCAACAGACAACATCGATGTGTTCGCGACGTGGTGAGGCTCCGCAGGCGAGAAAACGAGCACAACCGCGGTCGATCAGGACGTTGTCCGGCAGGAAGGGTTCGGAATCGAGCCTTTCAGAGGATTCAGTAACAAACCGGCCTCGAATGGCTCAAGAAAATGTGAATTGATCATGAAATAGTTCAGGTTAGAGACAGGAACTCGGCTCGGTCAGGGTTAAAGTCGTCGCGAGCCGAATACAAAGTGTCCAGCGGGTAAGTGGGTGGGATAGTCGCAGATAATGGTCATGGCGGGCTAGGACATGCACCTTCGATCTGGGTGGTTACTGACCTATCTTTCCCCCTAGATGTCGCAATAGAGGGGCGAGCTCAGTGAGGGAGACCGACACCGGGTCGGAGTTTTTATCTAGGAGATCAGAAACAAACTCCCAATCGTCGTACAAGCTTCCCATAACAAGCTCAGGTCTTTTTTCAACATCGTACAATTCATCTAAAGGAATATCCCAATAGAAGTTCTTGTCCAGCGTGATTTTCTGTACCCCTCTGCTATGTATGATGTGATCAAAAAGCTTGTTGGCTATCATCTGAAGTTGTTTGATCTCAATTTCTATCATTGGCGTCTCCTTGCTCGCAATCTGCTAGGTGGTTCCCCAAAATCTCGAGCTGATTCTGAAATCCTTCGATTTTCGCCTCATTGGTTTTGTCCTGAGATGACGGGAATGCGCTCTCAGGAAATCCTTTATTGTCGTTCGCAAACCGATCGGCGAAGGGCTGACGGCCTGCAGGCCGAGGATTCTTGCGCTTGTGTCAATCTATTTTCGAGGTCTTTGCAGTAGGCTGTGTAGTGTCGGCAGCAACGTCTTGCGTGGGAGGTTCACGTTCTCATAATACTGGCACGTGTTGTTAGCATTTGCTTTGAGTTGAGCCGGCATTTGCCAGATTGTTGCCCGTGGTTTACAAGCCAAAAATTGCCTCGAAAAGATGTCTGACCCACTCACCGAAACTCTTAAACTTCGGTTCACCGCGCGTTAGTTTTGCGGTCAATAGCCACGTCGCATAAAGTACGATGCCCAGCACAACGATTAGCTCTATGATTAGGATTGCGGCATCCATCAAGCTAACGCGCGGCCAACA
>JAHBWO010000263.1 GCA_019636945.1 Nitrospira sp.
GGGATCCCATCGGCCCATGTCCGACCTCCATGACGATGAACGATGCGACGAACATTGGCAAGCCCGATCCCTGTTCCTTCAAATTCGTCAGCCCGGTGCAGCCGCTGAAACACCCCAAACAATTTTGGAGCATACTGCATATCGAACCCCACACCATTGTCACGGACATAGACAACCACCTCATCAGAACTGGGAGGTCCCACTCCAATCTCAATGGAGGCCACCGGCTTGGTGCTCGTAAACTTCAGTGCGTTGGTGAGTAAATTCATGAACACCTGTCGAAGCATGGAAGGATCGCCCTTCACCTCAGGTAGTGACGCGATTGTCCATGATATCTGACGCCCGTGCAAGTCAAGGCGCAGATCCGACAGAATGCTCTTGATCAGCTGATCCATGTTCACAGTCGTCTGCAGCATGTCTTGGCGACCCATGCGAGAGAATACCAGCAGATCATCGATCAGCTGGCCCATCTGCTTTGCGGCATCGGAAATCGTCTGTAAGTACCGGGCGGCTTTCTCATTCAGCGATTGATCCACGGTTTTGCGCAGGAGGGCGGCATAGCCGTCAATATGTCGCAATGGCGCGCGAAGATCATGAGACACCGAATAGCTGAATGCCTCCAATTCCTTATTGGCAGCCTCAAGGAGTTCTCCTCGGCGTTGCAGCTCACCGGCCACACGGCGGCGCTCGGTGATATCATGGCGAATCAGGTAGTAGACCGATGCGAGCAGTACCAGTTGTAAACCGGCACCGACGGCTAACAACATGATCGTATGGCGTGTACTTGCGGCGGATTCGATGACCCGCCGTTTCAGTGCTTGTCGTTCATACGCATCCATCTCACTGATAATCTGATGAATCCCGTCGAGTTCGCGCCTGCCAGCTCCCTCCAATGCCATTTTCCTGACGGATTGGATGCCGCGTTCCTGAACATGCGTGATCGCCTTTGACTCAGCGCTTACCTGACGTTCCATCAACCGATTGAGCTCTCCGGCACGCCGCTGTTGCTCGGGCGAATCCTGGGTCAATTCATTGAGATAGGCCGTAAAGGTGGGTTTCTGAGCGATCACCCGCTTATAGGCCTCAAGATAGGCCGGTTCACCCGTCACAAGATACCGTCGATGCGTACCTTCAGCCTCACCCATCGCAACGTCAATACTGCCGAGCAGTTGGATCAACGCATGACTTCGACCGTCGAGCCCACTGTTTCTCAGCAAACCGTTGGTATTATGATACGAGATCGCACTAATGATGAGAATTCCCACAAATACCAGGCTGAACCCTGTCAGAACTCGTTGTTCGATCGTCAGCGTCTGCGACCACCGGATGATACGCTGAGAAGGAGCGGTTATCGCTGGAGTCGAACCGCTTGGAAGTTTGCCCACGTCATCATGCAGAGGGGGAGCTTGGGCCTGATGGTTGGTGGCTGATTCCATAGAGCTGGACAACCCGCACCAGACACACCGATTACGCGAGAGTCACCTGCGGAGAGACGAGACCATTCGTTTCTCAAACTGAATTGTAGCAGAACTGTGAAGATGGAAAAGCAGAAACCTAACTGCCGATCAAAAGGTTCGGGGGTGTGATTGTGGCAGCAGGAGTCACAAAATTCGAGAACATCAGTGTTGCCGCAACCACCCAATCTGTAAACGGTTGAGGATAGATTCCGATCACCAGAGTCCCGGCGAGACCAACATAAATCACTGCCCTCATAGGTCCTCTAATCGAAATGGGAGACGGATCAATGGGTTCATTGATGTACATTTGCTTCACCACGATGAGGTAATAGTACATCGAAATGACGATATTGATCAGCCCGACGGTGATCAACGTATAGAGCCCTTCTTTGATGGCCGCAATAAAGATGTAGAGTTTCCCGATAAACCCGGCGAGCGGTGGGACCCCTGCAAGGGAGAGGAGAAACAATAACATTGAAAAAGCAAGGAATGGCGAACGGCGCCCTAAGCCTCGGTAGTCTTCTATCTCATCCCTTCCAATAGCCTGACTCACGGCAATGACCACGGCAAACGCCCCGATGTTTGCGAAGAGGTACGCCAGGAGATAGAAGAGAATCGCGTCATTTCCCATTTTTGTTCCAGCAGCAAGACCAATGAGGACATTCCCGATCTGTGCAATGCCGGAATAGGCCAGGAGCCGTTTGATATTTCGTTGTGCAATGGCCACGATATTGCCGTAGGTCATGGACACAATGGACACGGCAACGAGTAAGTAGATCCAGGTCGGCTTGAACGTCCCTAAGGCCACGATGAAAATCCTGAGCAAGATGGCCAGAGCCGCACCCTTCGGAGCAATGGACAAGAACGCCGTGACCGGCGTCGGAGCACCGTGGTAGGTATCCGGAATCCAAGAATGGAAGGGGAC
>JAHBWO010000264.1 GCA_019636945.1 Nitrospira sp.
TCATCGAGTTGTGGTGTGCGCGACAGAATCCAAAGATAACGGCGGTCAGGGGTGCCGACCATGGCTGCAGTGTAGTTGGGGTCGAGTTCGAGGATCCAGTAGTTCCCTTCCCGTGATGGTCCAACGAGCCGTGCGAAGAAGTTGTCGAAGGTCACCATCAGTTTGGCATTGCTGGTGCGATCGATAACCGTTGCAACGCCGTCGGCCCGGTCCACAGTCCCACGGTCGGTGAGACATTCGTTGTGCACACCTACTTTACCATCCTGACGGATCGTATACGCTGCTCGTGAATCAATACAGTGTCGTTGGAACCACATGGGGAGCCGAGCGATCTCATACCACATTCCGGCGTATCGAGATAGATCCACTGAGGAGACTGTCTGAAGTGACTGTTTCGGCTCGATCGGGGCACAACTTGTTGCAATGATTAAGGAGCAGCTGGTCAGAATAAGAAGGGAGACAATCCTCACGGTAGACTCCAGGTAGAGAGCGTACTGTATTATTATGGGGAGAGTTCTGTGGTGCTTCAATAGAGGACCCTCGCCCCTGGTTTGAAGGTGAGATAGTACCAGACCCATTCCGACATCACACGAAAGCGATTTCGGAAACCGATGAGGAAGAAAATGTGGACAAGGCACCAGAGCACCCAGGCTAGAAGTCCTGTGGCATGGATCGAACCCAGTTGTGCCACAGCTTGGGCGCGACCGATCGTGGCCAACATTCCGTGGTCTGTATACATAAATGATGATCGTGCTGCCGGAGGGAGATGTTGATTGATCAGGGCGGCCACATATCGGCCTTGTTGTATGGCTACTGGTGCGATGCCTGGCAAGGGCGTTCCGTCATCTCCTTGATAATGGGCAGCATCACCGATGACGAAGATCCAGGGATCGTCTGGGAGCGTCAGATCCGCTTGGACTTTGACGCGGCCGTTGGAATCCTGTGGCCCTTGGAGTGTATCCAAGAGAGGTGAGGCTTTGTTGCCCGCTGCCCAAATCACATTGGTCGAGTGAATCCACTCGCCTGCGATCGTTAGGCCTTCAGCATGGATCGCTTGCACCGGGCTATTGAGTCTGACCGTGACGCCTTTGCGTAAGAGAGCCGTCACTGCTTTTGTCGAGAGCGTCGGGTCGAAACCTGGGAGAATGCGAGGTCCTGCCTCTACGAGGAGGATGGACAGATCATCGAGGCGAAGGTGCGGATAGTCTGGTCCCATAGCCTTTCGTCCAATTTCAGCCAGTGCGCCGGCTATCTCGACGCCGGTGGGCCCTCCCCCAACGATGACGAAGGTGAGACGATCCTGCGCGCCGGTCTCGGCTCTCCGCTGTTCCGCTTGCTCAAATGCGAGCAACATTCGTTCACGGAGCTGGACGGCATCGCGCATGGTTTTCAGCCCTGGCGCAAACGGTTCCCAGTCGTCGTGCCCGAAGTAGGCATGCTGGGAACCTGGCGCTACAACCAAGGTATCAAAGCGTATCGGTGCGCTGTCCCTCAGGAGAACCACCCGGGCGGTTCGGTCAATCGCGACCACGTCATCCATCACCACGCGCACGTTCTGCTGCGCGCGAAAGACGGTACGGAGAGGCCAGGCGATATCGCTCGGAGACAAAGCGGCGGTTGCCACTTGATAGAGGAGAGGTTGAAAGACGTGGTGATTCGTGCGGTCGATGAGGATGACATCGGCATGGCGTAGGGCGCGAGCAGCGGTCAATCCGCCGAATCCTCCTCCGATGATGACAACGCGTGTCTGGGCCATCCTCTTCCGCTCCGGTCCTGACCTTCGCCGGAAGCAGCGTTGCATATCGTTGGGGCCGAGTCAATCGAACGGCTTCTCCTGAGGCTTGCCGAAGGGTTTACTGGAAATATTCGCGCAGGAGGGAACGTGGATATTGGGCAAAAAGCGTCGTGAGCTGAGAGGACGATTCCTGAGGTTAAGCTGCTCGACGCAAAGGCTTGTGATCATCATCGGTCATTTTACCGACCCGGTTGTTCGACGACCTCTTCTGCCAAATAGCCGGTTGTTCACACAGCAATCTTGCTCCTGGTTTACAGGTGAGGTAGTCCCAGACCCATTTACACATCACTCGGACAGGGTGTCTGATGCCGATGAGGAAGAAGATGTGAACGACATACCAGAGAGACCAAGCCATGCGACCCGATGTATGGAACGGTCCGAGTTGAGCTGCGGCCTGGGCCCACCCGATTGTGACCATCCTGCCACAGCCCTGGTAGGTAAATGGTAAGCGGTGTGCTGGTCGTAAATCCTCATTAATCAACGTAGCAACATACCGCCCCTCGCTGATAGCAACGGGAGCAATGCCGGGGAGTGGTGTACCATTATGGTCAAGACAGTGCGCAGCATCGCCGATC
>JAHBWO010000265.1 GCA_019636945.1 Nitrospira sp.
ATTGGATCCTTGATGACGAGCTTGTGGTTCCGGGCCGCGTCCTGTAGCAGCACGGTATAGAGATTCTTGGTTAAGACGGTGAGGGCCTCGGTCTGTTGTGGATCAATGAGGAGAATACGATTGAGGAGCGCCACGCGATCGCGGAGCTCAGGAAAGGAGGCAGCCCGAGCAGCAGCCGCAGTGAGTGTGCCGGGTTGGTCGAGGGGACCCCACCAGACGATGGAGTCTGGAAGGGCACGGCTTCTTTCAGTTGTGAATGGGATGCGTTCCTGGACCATGCCTGGAGCCTCAGGCTTGGTGTCTACCGGGAGATGCGCGACGGCGGTGTCGCGCGGAAACCCGTGTGGACGGAGTCCGCTGAGCACGACCCATTGCGTGGTAATGGATTTGATGGCACGACGTTCACGCTTGATCGTGCTGGTCCAGTGAACCATGCCCGGCCCGTAGGCAATCGGGGATGTGAGCGGGTCATGGTAGTGAACGGTCAGGTCGACCAGCGTCGCAGGCACTCCAATGACTGTTCCATTCGACTTCAACCGGAAGGATCCGTTCGGGATGGTACGGGTCCCAGTGGCGACAAGGTCAAGGCCTGTTCCTGGAGGGGAGGTGCCGAGCACATCCATTACGAAGGCCGAGGCCTGTGCACTAGGCAGCGTATCTCCATAAAATACAAGAGGACCTGTGCTAGGCCAGAGGACATCCATCCCAATATCCGACCGATTCAGGAATGGGGGGTGTCCCACAGTGAGCGCCTCCCAGCACTTGTCGTAAGAAGGTTCCTTTACAACGGAAGATTTTGCTTTTGCAGAGGGAGCCGTCACTGAGTTGTACTGGCAGGCAAAGTCGAATTCTCCGGCCGTGATTCTGTCTCCATTGGCAAGGGCCGTCGCATAGCGAAGGGCGGTGTCGATGGCAGAGGGATGAACGGCTTTGTGCTTCGTCGGGCTCGGCGGCGCTTTCGGCGTGGCGCTCGCCATGTCCGGAAGATTCATCTCAACGATGGTCAAAAATCCAATAAGGAGGAGCAATCCACGAAAATGTGTCATGGTCATCATGAGTATTGGTCAAGCGATTGGAGGTTAGCGAGTGCCGGTGGTTTCCAAGATCTTTTTCCGCATCACCGCTCGGCTTGCCGCGGATAATGTCGGTGAGGGGTTATGGCGACAGAGCGACACGGTTTGACGCAGTGACGTCACGAAGGTTTCACAATTCGGGCAGGCGCCCAGGTGTCGACGAATTTCATCGCAAATATCTACGGAGAGCTCGTCGTCGATATAGGCGGACAACTGGCGGAGGATACGCAGGCAGTGGGCTTTCCCATGCGCCTGTTTCCGCTGGGTCGGTGCCGAAGATCGTTGTCGTTTAGAGGTGTTCCCTTGTGCCATGTGAAGCACTCCTCCGCGTTCTTGCTGGGATATGGTCATGGTCGGTGAGTGGCTCGCCGAGCCCTCGTGCGCTCAATTGACGGCGCACGAACAATCGAGCTCTATGTAATCGTGATTTTACCGCCCGCTCATTCAACCCCATGATCGTTCCGACCTCCTTGGCGCTGACTCCCTCCATATCGCGAAGCACCAAGACCATCTTATACTTCTTCGGTAGTTGATTGATCGCCGTATCGAGCGCCTCCCGCAACTGCTTATTGTGGAGTGCGGCCTCGGGGCTCAGGCCATCGATCGGAATCTGTAATCGAAATTCACCGTCGGATGTGGGGATGAATTCTTCGAGTGATAACTCTCGCTCAGGCGCGCCCTTCCGTTTTCGCCGCATGCGGAGGCAGGCCCGCGAGGCGATCGTGTACAGCCATGTTGAAATCTGAGCATCGCCACGGAACCGGTCGAGGCCTCGATAGGCATTCAGAAAGGTCTCCTGAACCAAATCCTTGGCAGCCTCCGCTTCCCCACACAGGCGGTGGGCAAAACGATACATGAGATCCACATGATCTCTGTACAGCCTATCAAAATCCTTTGCCGATCGGGTCCGAGTCGAGGACTTCTCAGGCCGGCGGTCTGTCGCGGGTGATGCATTCATACGCCGCGCAGTCTACGGGGTGGCAGAAAAGAGAGTCAAGATGAAGAACGGAGAGGACAGAGGACGCGGCTGGACTACTTCACCCGATGCAGTTCAACCACCTCGCCGAGGCCGTTGATCTCCACAGTGATGGGGGTTCCTTCTCGTGCTCCGTTCAGCAAGGATTTGCTACCCTCGATCGGATAAGTCTGTTCTCCTTCCGGAGTCCAGAGCCGGACGGCAGCATGATCCGGAGCGGCGAAGTCCAATGGTCCTGTGACGAAACGGCGAAGAAGAGCCGAATCGTTGGAGGCTGCAAGGTCCGCGACGACGGAGTCGTTATGCATATGCAAGGTCATG
>JAHBWO010000266.1 GCA_019636945.1 Nitrospira sp.
AATGTTCTTCTTGGCCGTCGTGCGAGTATTGAGGTATTCACAGCAGGAATTGATGTCGGTGATGACCTGATCATCATTCTGTCGTTCCAGCAGTGCGGCCGCCACGTCATCATTAGCGGTCACCATGCCTCCTAATCGGCCGTAGAGATTGGGAATAATCACCATGTATCCTTCACAGGCCAGGCGAGCACCCAGATCCTTCATCTGGCCGGTCAGTCCCCACCAATCATGAAGAAGGACAAGCCCTGGATAGATTCCGTCTTGCTGCGGCCAAAAGAGCAGGCAATCGACTTGGTGCTCCTTCGGCATTCTGCTTTTGAAATAAGGGTCCACCATCTGGTCGGTATGAGTGGGGATCGGCACGCCGCTTGGGAACCGGGCGGTTCCTGTTCCGATCTGTTCGAGAGAAAATGGAGTGACTGGTGCTGTAGTCATGGTTGAGGGTCTCTTACAGGAGCGCGGTTGTGCCGGACATGGCGGTACTATATGAAGCCGTTTGTGGGAATGTCAATTGACTGCTGGATGACGTGGTTCTACAGTAACGATGGTGCGACGTATTATGAACAGAGACCGCATTGGAGTGGGGTTGATCGGGGTTGGCCGGCACGGAGCTCGGTATGCCCAGCACCTTGTTCATGATCTGCCGATGGCTTCTCTTCAGGCGGTGTGCCGACGACATCCGGAACAGGGGTTTCAGTTCCCTGGTGCCGACTCGGTCAAGGTGTACGGGGAGGCCCAGGCGCTCATTGCCGATCCGTCGGTCGACGTGATCGTGGTTGTGACTCCTCCTCTTCACTCACTAGAGATCTGTCGACTTGCGATGCAAGCCCGTAAACCCCTGTTGGTGGAGAAGCCGCTGGCGACAACAGCCACTGATGCCCGGACAATGGTGACACTGGCTTACGATGCCGGCATTCCGTTGATGACCGCCCAGACCCTTCGCTTCGACAAGACGATCCAGCGCATGAAGTGCTTCCAATCCTCTCTCGGGCGCTCTCTGGAGCTCGATGCAGTCTTTCAGATCGAGATCCGGAAGACGGCTCCAGACCATGTTGCGGGCTATGGGAAGCGAGGGGCTTTGCTGGAGATCGGTGTGCACATGCTTGATCTGGTTCGGTTCCTGACTGGTGAAGAGGTCCAAGCCGTGCGCTGTACGATGGATCATATCCCACCGATTGAGCCGGAACGAATGGTCTCAATTCATCTCACCACCACCGGAGGAACGATCTGCCGCATAGAAATCACCCGAGTTGTGGATGCGCGTGCGGGACGAGCCATCTGGGTTGGTTCACAGGGACGGGTAGAGGCTGACTGGATGCGTCGCCGAATCTGCGTTGAAATGAGTTCCGGTGAAAAGACAGCCGATATCGACATCCCTCCATCCCTGACTGTTCTCGATACCCTCTCAGCGTTCCTTCAGGCGGTCAACGACGGTACACCCATGCCCATCACGGGAGAAGACGGATGTCGGGCTGTGGAGATTGCTGAGGCTTGTTACCAGTCAGGCCAACTCGGTGGCGCTCTTGTCAGCGTTGATCGTGAAGCGTGAAACGTATCTCCCCTCTGAATTCAGGCGCTTCACACTTCACGTGCGACGCTTCATGAGACACTCCTGTCTCCTATGACTCCGCGACGATGTGGGTATCCGTTTCTTCGATGCCATCGATCGAATGGATTTTTGTAATCACCACGTCAGAGAGTGCACGCTCGTCCTGGACGCTGATGAAGACAAAAATATCCGGGCGGCCGAAACAGGAGTGAGCCTGTTCAACACCCGGTATGCGCTTCAGTGCGCCGACCACGTCCTTCGTTTTTCCGGCTTTGACCTTGATGAGAATGTACGCTCTCGTTGCCATCTGATTCTCCTTTGTTGAGGTTGCGATATCCATAGGCTGTCCGTGTGTGTTGCATGGTTAGAAGGGTGTCGTGTTTCAAGTTTCAGGTTTCACGTTCTTTGATGAAGCGATAACAAGAAGCCAGAAACATGGAACTAGAAACGGGGCGCTAACGTGCCGCGCCCGGCATGGTGCTCCGATGATGGGTATAGACCTCGTCAAAGACCAATCCTTGCGCCGTGAGGGCCGATCGGCCGTCGCGCACGAGTTGCATGAATTTCCGAAAATCATCCAGCGACAGGTTGAACTGTCTGAGCCCTGCGGTTAATTGTTCCCGTTCGTCGAGTTGGGTTTTCACATCGGCATCCGCGAGTGCTTCCAATATGTCTGCTGTCCACCCGTTTGTACGAAACTGTTGGAGGCCAGTTGTAGCTTGTTCACCATGTTTGTCGGCCAAG
>JAHBWO010000267.1 GCA_019636945.1 Nitrospira sp.
TCTGTCAATTAATGCACGATACTCCTTGATCGTATGGCGGCGGTTCATGCTCTGTAAGATCTGGTCATCCCCGCTTTGCAGAGGAATGTGCAGATAGGGGCAGAACTTTTTGGATGAGGCTAGGAGGTCGAGCAATTCGTCGGTGACGGTCGTGGGTTCGATCGACGAAATGCGAATGCGTTCAAGATCCGAGATATCATCGAGGCGGCGAAGCATCGTGAAGAAGTCAACGCCCTGCTGCCTGTATTGGCCGATGTTCACTCCGGTCAGCACAATCTCCTTATAGCCTCCGTCCGTCAGACTCCGGACCTCGCCGAGAATATCGTCAAGCTTCCGGCTACGCTCATGTCCCCGTGCGAACGGAATGATGCAGAAGCTGCACATGGCGCTGCAGCCGTCCTGTATCTTGAGTAAGGCCCGAGTTGAGTCGGGCTCGGCGAAGTAGGGCAGATCAAAGTCTTCGCGCGAGATCGTCTTGGTGTGGTGAACCTCCGCAGTCGGCCGTTTTTGCAATTCATGAGGAGGAGGAAGGTATGCCGGCAGGTCCAGTTTGAACTGCTGACCGACAATGAGATCGATCCCGGTTTGGTGGGTGAGGGTTTCCATCCCTGTTTGCGCGTAACAGCCGGTTACGGCAATGAAGGCATGGGGAGAGTGTTTCAGTGTTTTACGGATCAGGTAGCGCGAAGTGCGTTCAGCGTCCTCCGTCACGGAACAGGTATTGAGGATCAGCACATCGGTGGGTTGGCCGAACTCGACGAGCTCAAACCCCTTTCGCCTGAGTCCCTCTCCAAGGATCGAGGTTTCGGCTTGATTCAGCCGGCAGCCGAGCGTATGTAGAGAGGCACGGGTTGTTCCCATAGTGGTGGCATTATAGGGGGGGCGTGCGTCATCCAGCAAGGTTGCTTCGCCATCGACACCGCTCATTCCATGGCCATCTGGCGGCTGCATGGAGGGAACAACGTCGTCGAGTCTTGGTGTGACGGATGATGCAGGTGCTTGCCATTCTATCGGTTTCTCTGTGGCTTCTAGCTGGTTTCCCCTCCGTAGGGTGGGGGAAAGATACCCTTCCGGTTGAGCCTGATCTCAACTCTCGTGTTGATGAGCTCTACGACCATGAAGCCCGTCTGTTCATTCTCCTCTATTCCCTGAAAGGCAATGGGCAGATTGATTATGTGACTGGCCGACTGGTTCAGGAGTATTCGCGCAGCAGCTACGGCAATCCCGTGTATCAGACGGAAGTCCAGCCCTTGTTCTATTGGTGGAACCACACGATGTGGAGTGATCCTGAGGAGGACGGAGTCAACGGCAATGAACGGGTCTATCAAGAAAACACTGAATTCGATCTGTCTCGATACAAACCCTGCTTGTTTAATGGACAACCCTGTTAGCAGGATGCTGAAACGCCTTTCAGCCTCGTTCTCGCCTCGCTTTCAAGCGTGTGAAGCGTATCTCGTGAAGCGTCGTTCGCTAGGGAGATACGAAATACGAACAACGAGGTGCCGTCGTTCCTACGCTGGCCGATGAAGCCAGCCCAGCTTGTTTTGTGATTCTGCTGAGCTGCATCGGGAGGCAATGATATCCTGCGTTCCACTGAGGCCTATTTGCTGCTCATAGACCCGTCTAATTCTATCTGCTCTTATATGGGTGCGTTTCTGTGACCCACCACTCGTCCAATTTTGCCGCATTACTGAATAAGCGCCTCATCGTGATGCTGCCCTTGGGGTTTCTATCCGGTCTTCCGCTCGCGCTCACATCGGGGACTCTCCAAGCCT
>JAHBWO010000027.1 GCA_019636945.1 Nitrospira sp.
CATGGTACGCCCCGTACAAACTGGGGCGAATGAGGTCGTTCATGGCCGCGTCGACAATGACGAAGTGCTTTGTCTCACCAGTTTTCTCGTACAGCGCCTTGGTCACGAGGATGCCGGCGTTCCCGACGATGACACGGCCTGGTTCCATGACCAGTGTCAGACCAAGCCCCTTGACGAGAGGTGAAATCGCATGAGCCAGATCCTGAGGCAACGGCGGCTTCTCATCGGAATAGGTGATCCCGAGTCCACCGCCGATATTCAGATAGCGAATGTTGATGCCATGGGTTTTTAGCGTGTCAATCAGAGCCACGACTTTCTTTAACGAATCGACGAACGGCGTCACATCCGTCAACTGTGAGCCGATATGGGCATGAACTCCTACAACGTCGATGTGGCTCATCGAGGATGCCATTTTGTATTCTTCCAGTGCACGATCGGCTGCAATCCCGAACTTACTTTTCTTCATCCCTGTCGAAATGTACGGATGTGTTTTGGGGTCCACATCGGGATTGATTCGCAAGGCAATCCGAGCCTTCATGCCGACCGAAGCGGCGACATCATTGATCGCGCGAATTTCGGCGGCAGACTCGACATTGAACATCAGAATATTCGCCTTGAGCGCGTCACGAATTTCGTCCGGTGACTTGCCGACACCGGCAAAGACGATTTTTGATGCAGGTACGCCGGCCTTCATGGCCCTGAACAGTTCACCACCTGACACAATATCCACTCCGCTCCCTTCTCGTGCCATCAGCCGCAGAATGGCGAGATTGGAGTTGGCCTTCATCGCAAAAGCGATGACATGCGGGATATCCTTGAACGCGTTGTCATAGGCATGAAAGTGACGGATGAGAGTCTCGTGGCTGTAGATATAACAAGGAGTGCCTAGTTCTTTCGCGATCCGGCTGACGGGGACTTGCTCGCAGTATAATTCGCCCTGTTGGTACTCAAAGCTATGCATCGTCCCAATCCTTAATCAAAAGTAGATTCGTCCGCTGAGGGTCACCGAGTCCCCACCGGCTGTGAAGGTGGAAGACCTATATCATGCCCGTCCAGAGACAGGTCAGAAGCTCCTGGGTCTACTGCCTCGCGCTCTGTCTGGAGTGCATGCTGTTTCTTTTGCTTTTCAACGATAGGGGCGACGCCTACATACTCAGGGGGAACAGGAGATCCCACGACGCCACAAGCAACCAGTAACCCTGTCGAGATCAGAACCGGTAGTGTTCTCATGAGAGGTGTTTCTCCAGTTCCTTGATTCGCTGCTCTACTTGAGCTCGAGCCGTACCACCGACTTGTCCTTTGTGATCGATGGCAGCCACGGTAGTCAATCGTGTGAGCACGTCCTGTGTAATCCGCCCAGAAAACCTACGCAACTCTTCGAGCGAAAGATCGGTCACCTCACAGCCACGATCAAGGGCTGCTCGAACGATCCGTCCAGTAATACCGTGCGCCTCACGAAACGGCACACCCTTCATAACCAAGTAGTCGGCCAGCTCGGTGGCCAACAGCCCACCCCCTTGCAGTGCGCTCGTGAGTCTCTCTCGGTTGACTTGTACGTGGCGCATCAGTTCGGTCATCACCTCAAGCGAGGAGTCCACGGTATCAAGCGCATCGAAGAGTGCCGGTTTGTCTTCCTGCAAATCGCGATTATAAGTGAGGGGTAGAGCTTTTAGCAGTGCCAACAGGTTGAATAGGTGCCCATATACGCGACCTGTTTTCCCCCGTACCAACTCCGGGATATCGGGGTTCTTTTTCTGCGGCATCATACTGCTTCCCGTACAGAAGGCATCGGGCAAGTCGACGAATTGGAACTCCTGCGTGGCCCACAGGATCAACTCTTCACTGAGCCGTGACAAGTGCATCATCACAACCGAAAGGGCCGAGGCCACTTCAATCATGAAATCACGATCAGACACCGCATCCATACTGTTGGCGGTGACGGCAGGAAAATCCAACAACTCAGCTGTATATCGCCGATTGATCGGATAGTTCGTGCCGGCGAGGGCACCGGATCCCAGCGGCATGACGTTGAGTCGGTTTCTCGCGTCATGCAGTCGACCCTTGTCCCGTTCGAGCATCTCGACATAGGCTAACAGGTGATGAGCGAACAAAACCGGTTGAGCTCGCTGGAGATGGGTATAACCCGGCATCATCACTGTGCGGTTCTCAGCGGCCTTTGTAACCAGCGCACGTTGCAGATCAAGTAAGCGCGCATGGAGGTTGTCTAAATAGGAGCGTACATACAGCCGAATATCCAACGCAACCTGATCATTTCGGCTTCGACCGGTGTGTAACTTCCCGCCCAAGGGGCCGATGACCTCTGTTAATCGCCGCTCGATCGCCATGTGAATATCTTCGTCTTGCGGCGTAAAGGTGAACTGACCGCGATCCAGCTCTCTTTTCACTGCGTCCAACCCACGAATGATGGTCCGAGTTTCTGTTTCCGTCAGGATCTTTGCCTTTGCAAGGGTCTTACAGTGGGCGATACTCCCGGCGATATCTTCGGCATAAAGCCGGCCATCGACCATCACGGAGCGCGTAAACGTTTCCACTAATTGATGAGTCTTCTCCCGAAACCGGCCATCCCATGCCTTTCGTGCATGGTTGGCGATTTTCTGGTGCTGTTTGCGCTTGGCCATCAGGACGAAGCTTTCTTTCGTTGCGCGCGGATCTTGAGCCGTAATGCGTTCAACCGGATGAACCCTTCCGCATCTTTCTGGTTATAGACTTCATCTTCTTCGAAGGTCGCGATGTCCAACCGATACAGTGATCGCTTCGATTTGCGCCCCGCCAACGTACAACTCCCCTTATAGAGCTTGACGCGGGCGATGCCGCTGACGTCTTTCTGGGCCTCATCGATCGCGGCCTGCAGCATGTCACGTTCCGGGCTGAACCAATAGCCGTTGTAGATCAAGCCGGCAAACCGTGGAATCAGGCTGTCACGGAAATGTAGGACCTCACGGTCCATGGTCAAGGACTCAATCCCCCGATGTGCCACATGGAGAATCGTGCCTCCGGGTGTTTCGTACACCCCGCGCGATTTCATCCCGACATAGCGGTTTTCTACCAGATCGACCCGTCCGACCCCATGGGCACCACCTATTTTGTTGAGATGAGCCAGTAAAGCGGCCGGACGCATCTTCTTTCCATCGACGGCGATGGGGTTGCCGGCTTGATATTCGATCTCGACTTCCTGCGCTTTATTCGGTGCTTTCTCCGGAGAGACGGTCAATTGGAAGATTTCGTCGGGTGGCGATTCCCAAGGGTCTTCAAGGATACCGCCTTCGTAGCTGATGTGGAACAGATTGGGGTCGGTGCTGTACGGCTTGGCCTTGGTCGCGGTCACGGGGATACCGTGCCGCTCAGCATACTCAATGAGTTCACGGCGAGACCGCATGGTCCATTCCCGCCAGGGAGCGATGATTTTGAGCTGCGGGGCGAGGGCCATGTAGGTGAGCTCAAAGCGCACCTGGTCATTGCCTTTTCCCGTGGCTCCGTGCGACACGGCTTCGGCGCCTTCCTTCAACGCGATTTCAGCTTGTCGGCGGGCAATTAATGGGCGAGCGATTGATGTTCCGAGGAGGTAGCTGCCTTCATACAGGGCATTTCCGCGCAACATCGGGAACACGTAATCTTTGACGAATGTCTCTCGCAGATCTTCCACGTAGACCTTCTTAACGCCCAACGCCTGAGCCTTCTTCTTCACGGCGTTGAGATCTTCTCCCTGCCCCAGGTCGGCGCAGAAGGCGATGATCTCAGCCTGATAGGTTTCCTGCAGCCACTTGAGGATGACTGAAGTGTCGAGCCCTCCGGAGTAAGCTAGGACAATTTTCTTGAGTGATGTGGGTTTCATGGTCAAATCCTATCGCGCACCTTTCTTGAGGCTAAGAAGTTGAGTCAAAATGGCTTTTTGCATATGAAGCCGATTCTCCGCCTGATGGATCACGACAGACTGCGAGCCATCCAACACATCGGCGCTAATTTCTTCTCCCCGATGAGCCGGCAAGCAGTGCATGACGATCGCGTCGGGCTTTGCCCGTTGCAGGAGCCGGTGATTGAGTTGGTAGGGGGACAGGATGCGTAACCGTCTGGCTTGTTCCCGTTCACGGCCCATACTGATCCACACGTCGGTATAGACGACATCCGCTTCCTTCACGGCCACCAGGGGATTCTCCACCACCTCGATCGAAGCGCCGGTGGTGTGTCCATCGATTCTGGCGCGGTCGATGACTCGTTGATCAGGCTGATAGCCGGAAGGACACCCGATGACCACGCGCATCCCCACCTTTGTGCCAGCTTCAATGAGTGAGTTGGCGACGTTATTCCCGTCTCCGATGTAGGCCAGGCTGAGTCCCTTGAGCCGGCCTTTCAGTTCCTGAATCGTCAGAAGATCGGACAAGGCCTGACAGGGGTGACTGTGATCAGTAAGCCCATTGATGACCGGCATGGTGGCTTCTGTAGACCACTCCTCAACGATCGCATGGTCATAGGTACGGATGACAATGCCGTCGAGATACCGGGATAAGACGCGGGCTGTGTCCGCAACGGTCTCACCGCGAGAGAGTTGAATATCACTCATCGGCAGCACCAGGGCGTGGCCACCGAGTTGGTTCATGCCTGCCTCAAAGGACACGCGAGTTCTCGTCGACGGCTTTTGAAAGAGAAGTCCCAGTGTCTTCCCGCGAAGCAACCGGTGAGGGACACCCCGTTGCTGCTTCTTCTTGAGAGTCCTTGCCAGCCGTAGGAGCGCAAGGACTTGGGTCCCCGGCATGGTGGCCACGTCAAGTAGGTCCTTGGCGTATCGCTCGGTGCCTCGTGGATGTCTGGGTCGTGCGGTCATCAGTGGTGAGAGTCTTTTTCCGACCCCTGGCGTTGAGTAAAGAGTGCTCCGAGGAGATCCATGAGTCGATCGATCTCCGGCTGTGTAATGATCAAGGGTGGCACCATGCGCAGCACATGCTCGTTCGCGGCATTCAACAGCACCCCGCGCGCCAGCGCATCGGCAACCATCGTTCTGACATCGATCGTTAATTCCATTCCCTGTAACAGACCAAGCCCGCGGACCTCCTGGACAACGCGATAGCGGCTCTTGCAGTCAGTTAAGCCTTTTGCCAAATACTCCCCCATGCGCTTCGCGTTCTCCAGCACAGGCCCCTCAAGCAGGACGTGGCAGACTGCGAGGGCAGCCGCACAGGCGAGGGGATTTCCGCCGAATGTTGAGGCATGGGAGCCAGGGGTAAATGCCGCTGCTACTGATTCTTTGGCGAGGCAGGCGCCGATTGGGACGCCTCCGGCCAGGCCTTTCGCCAAGGTCATGATGTCGGGCTGAACCCCCAGCTGTTCATAGGCGAAGAGGGTCCCAGTTCGGCCCATGCCGGTTTGAATCTCATCAAAAATCAGGAGGATGTCTTTTTGTGTACAGAGCTGCCTGAGGTTCTTTAGATACTCCCGATCAGCGACATGTACCCCACCTTCCGCCTGGATCGGCTCCAGCATGATGGCTGCGGTCCGCTCAGTCACGAGCGACTCGATGGTCGTGAAGTCATTGAACGGAGCATAGACGAATCCGGGCATCAGCGGCTCGAAGCCCTTTTGAACCTTTTCTTGACCGGTCGCCGTGACCATGGCCAGGGTTCGGCCATGGAACGAATTCTTCATCGTGATAATTTCAAAACGAGTCGCTCCATAGCGCTCATGCCCGTAGCGTCGTGCCAGCTTGATCGCCGCTTCGTTTGCTTCGGCGCCGCTGTTACAAAAGAACGCGCGGTCGGCGAACGAATGGTCGACCAGCAAACGGGCCAGCTTCACCTGGGGTTCGGTGTAATACAGATTGGAGGTATGGATGAGTTGAGCCGCTTGGCGTTGGATCGCCTGGACAAGGTCCGGATGCCCATACCCTAAAATATTTACCGCGATCCCCGCCACAAAATCCAGGTACTCGCGACCCTCCAGATCATAGACTTTCGCACCCCGCCCCCGCACGATCGAGAGCGGTTGGCGGGTGTAAGTCTGCATCAGGTACTTGGCCGCGTCGTCCTTCAATTCTTCAGTCGGCATATGACGTATCCCCTTAGAAAGAAAGGAACGCTAGCACAGGGACAGTAGGAAGAGCAACAAGTGCGGAGGGGAGTGTCAAGCTCAAAAAGAGAGGTCGGATCGGTGCTCAAACCGGAAGCCCATCATCGTTTCAAATGATCCTCTCTTCCATTTCGGAGTGTGGTAAGCTGCCTCGCCATGACGATGTGTGGGCAGTGTCAGCAGCAGAATCCCGAGGATGCCAACTTCTGCCATCAGTGTGGGGCAAAGTTGATGGAAGTGAAGGCATCTACTGATGAGCCCACCGCCGGGAACACGACAGCCAAACCGATTCAGGACGAAGAGACACGCTGGCGTCAATTTATCGGGCCGAATGCAGACTATTATTTGCGGGTGTTCAAGAAGTTTTCAGCGAACGGGCAACCGCGGTTTGCCCTCTCATGGAACTGGCCGGCCTTTCTCTATATCTCATTTCTCTGGTTCCTGTACCGGAAGATGTATCTCCATGCGTTCGTCTATGCCGTTGGTCCGATGGTCTCCACCTATCTTACGGGAGATGTGTCTGCCGGGATCATCTGGAGTGTCATGGCGGGGGCGACAGCTAATTATCTCTATTATTGGCATTGCTGGGAGCATATCGGAGAAATGAAGCGAAGCAATCGGATGGACCCAGCTGCTCAAGACACCGTGCTGAAAGAGTCCGGTGGTGTGCAACCGTACGTCATTTGGGTTGGTGTCGTGTTCTATCTCATTTTCCTGGCGACATTGGTCAAAATGGTCCAGGAAGGTCCGCCGGATGTTGATCAGCAGCCAGGTCGGCCGGCCAAGCAGGCAGCGATGCTGCCTCAGGCGTGATCTGTCGCGACAGTGGGCACCCAGTGATCATCTTGATGGAAGAGAGGAATGAGGATGGCTCGATTAGTCTTACTTCGGCATGGGGAATCACAATGGAATTTGGAAAATCGTTTTACGGGTTGGGTGGATGTGCCGCTCTCACCCAAAGGGATTGAGGAGGCAAAAAGTGCGGGGGAGAAACTGCGTGAGGTGAAATTTCATCGCGCCTTTTCCTCGGTGCTCATGAGAGCGAATGAGACGCTGAGGATTGTCTTGGAAGTGATCGGTCAGACAGGGATCCCCATCGAAAAGGACAAGGCTCTGAACGAACGGATGTATGGGGAATTGCAGGGATTGAATAAGGCAGAAACCGCCCAAAAGTACGGTGATGCACAGGTGAAAATCTGGCGGCGCAGTTATGACGTCAGGCCGCCGGGTGGAGAGAGCTTAAAAGATACGGCAGAGCGGACGCTTCCCTACTATGAGAAGATGATCAAGCCCCATCTGCTGAAGGGCGAAACTATCATCATTGCCGCCCATGGCAATAGTCTGCGCGCGTTGGTGATGGAGTTGGATCAGCTCTCAAAAGAAGCGGTCTTGGAGCTGAATATTCCGACTGGAGTGCCGCTACTCTACGAATTCGATGAGCGCGGTAAGGTCTTGTCGCATCGGTATCTGTGATTGCTTCATGGAAATGTTGAGTGTTTCTCGGATCTCAGCGCTGTCTCGGAGCTGCGGCGGGTTGGAAGGTGCTCACCCGATATTCTCCAGCAGCCGACCATATTCCGGAGCAGGCGCATAGTCGATTAACAGCACGAGCAGCTTCTCGCGGTTGCCTGGTTCAATCAGGCCCAGGTCTTCCATGCGGCCTGCTGTTTCGGCACAGATGCCTGTGGGATTAAGCCCTTCCTGATCCACCAGGTGGGCATAGTGTTCACGCCGTTCACTCAACTCCGGTTGATACTCCACCCACGTGCCTGTCCCCAGTTGCCCAGAAGGCCACCACTCGGTTTGTACGGACTCGAACAGGTCTTCCTTGATGAGGGCTCTGTACTTGGAAGGGATATGCGCGTCGATGGCCGCAAGGGCCCAGTAGAGGTTCAGCGAGAGAATCTCTCGCGCGATGGCAGGGACCTGAGCTTCAGCGGCCTCGATGCCGTATTCCCCAAGCTGAAAAGAAGTAATAGGAAAAGGCATCGCCCTGAACAGTGCTGTCGCGGCTTCGGCTGGTGTCATGGTTACGTGACTAGCATACTGCACTGGTTGTTTCCCCCTCAAGCGGTGGCTTGCGGCGCCGTTTCGTAGCATTCCGGAACATGTCTAGTGCCACCATCGAGATGTCGCTGCAACAAGAGTCGTCGCTCGTCGTTTGTGAAGCGTGAAGCATCAGGATCCCGGTTACGCAATACATTTCCCGCTCGACGATTCACGAAATGAAGAAGTGGCCATGTGATCCGATCACCGGTCTCGAGGGATATGAGGGGCAATGAAGCGAGATGTAGGGAGGATAAATCGCCCCTCCCGGCTTGTCCTAGGACGGGAGGGGCGATATCCAGCAGAATCAGCGAGTGGCGACTTTTTGAACCACGGCTCCGTATGGAGCAGCGGTGCGGGTCCCAGAGGTCTGCCCGTCCTTTTCACCTGAGGAGGCGATCGGTTGGGTCGATTGGGTCACAATAATCTCAACGCGCCGGTTCTTGGTCCGGCCTTCTTCCGTATCGTTAGTCGCGACGGGTCGAGAGTCTGCATAGCCGACGGCTCGGACTCGATCGGCGCCCAGTCCTCCCTTGATTAATGCCTTGCTTGCGTTCTCGGCACGAGCCTGAGATAGCTCTGCATTGTCCTTAAAAGGCCGCTTAGGATTGTATTTAACGGGGATGCTGTCGGTATGACCGGCCACTTCAATGCTCTCAGGACGGAATTTCCGTAAGGCGACACCAATTCGTTTGACCAAGGCGGCCCCTACCGGTGTCATGGTCACTCGTCCTGCACCGAACAGTTCGCCTGATGCCAATGCAAGTGTGAGCTTGTCACCGCGTTGCTCCATCACCACGGTGCCTCGTTTTAGATCATCCTTGAGTGCAGCCATCAACTTCTCATTGACCTTGGTTATATCAGGGGAGACACGCGCAATAGCCTGTTGCGGAAACGCATTCTTCATAGAGGGCGTCAGCTTGACCGGCTTTGGCAATGTCTTCCCCACACTCGCCAGGATACGCTTTGCCTGTGCAAGCTGTGAGTCTCGGCTGGCGAGTTCCATCGTTAACTCTTGATCTTTCGCCACCAACTGCAGGTCCAGATCCGCGATCCGCTGCATGGCGACATCGAGCTGGTCGCTGCTGATCGTATATTGCCGCTCAATGTCAGAGACCTGCTGCTTCGCCAACTCGAGACTGCTCTTGGTCCGGTTCAGCTCCTGCGACATTTGTTGGTGGTTGTCCCGCGCCGTGCAGATCCCCGCGAGTTCTTGCTCTTTTTGATTGAGTTGTGCTTCCAATGCTTCAGCACGAGTTTTTTCTGCGTTCAACTGAGTGGCAGCCGTAGTAGTCTTTTCTCGCAAGAGCGCCAGTTCCTTTTCCTTGGCCGTCAGCTGTTGCAGGAGCAGTTCGAGTCGTGCCTTTTCCTGCTCAATGTCTGCATCCGCCTTTTCTTTCTCTTTTGCTCCCTCTGCTGCCTCGGTTTCCCCCGCCTGGCTCTGGGGTACATCAATAGTGATCGACGTCATGGGAGTAATGGCCGAAACCAGCGCAGCGTCCTCAGAGGCCCCTGACTGAGCAGCGGCAGCCAGGCTCGATTCAGACCCATTCACCACGAGGGTGACGAGAAAGGCACAAGCGAGAAGTTTCATCGTTCTAATCATGACCCACCTCACAAAATGGTAAAAGTCGGTACTCCGACAAAACTCAGTTTCAATATATGAACACCCAATGGCTGAGGCATCCCCTTGTCCTGTTCTCACGGCCTCATGCCGACACCGAAACAGAAGAAAGCGATCCAGCCACAGCGCAGGATCTGCTACGGATACAGGCTCTTGAAATTTGGGTGGTACGAGAAAATGCTACTATGTCCTATACGCTTTCTTGCGTCCGTTTGCAACTGGTTGGTGTATGTGCGTTGAGTGCGCTTTCAGAAAGGATTGCAGGGGTGACAGGGGGAATGGAGGGCGTGAGGCATATGGTAGGAGCAGTACCTAAAAAGTAATAGTACATATTTATGGTCAATCACACTACATGTAGGGGATTGGGATGAGGGCAACAAGGTGCAAAGTGGTAGGCTCGTCCCCTGTTGGGAGATGGTATGGCGAATTGCTAGCCCGCATTATTCACGAGTCCTGAACAAGGCACCTCTCGGGCTTCGACGTCAGCCCCGTCAGAGCAGAACCTCCGGTCAGGGGTAGTCCTGAGCAGGTGTGAAGCACCGTGTCGAAGTCAGCCAGCGGGCAACGAGCCTGCTGGCTGATGGCCCTGAACGAACGCGCAGCTTTCATGAACTAACCGGACTAGTTCTGTCCCGTACAGGATTTAGGATGGGTATTTCCGCGTCTCGTGTTACAACCTCGTATCTGGGAGGACTTATGACATCCATGAGTTTTCGTATCTATTTCGTCGGTGTGGTTGCCGTCCTGAGCATGTGGGGGGAGGTCCACGCGCAGTCGACCGAACCGACCTATGCCTGGCAACAGGGGCCGTTAGACGCGCCACTTGGGGATCAAGCCACGCTAACGTTGTCCTCAGGGTATCGATTTTTGGGGCCAAAGGACACTGAACGTCTCTTGCGGGAGATGGGCAATTTCCCTTCCGGAGCGGAACTTGGGTTGGTCACGAGTGGCTCAGGGGACAGTAATTGGTTTGTAGTGATTCGGTTCATCGATGCCGGCTATGTGGAGGATGATGATGCGTCTGCCTGGAACGCGGATGAAATGCTGGACTCTATTAAAGAAGGAACGGAAGAAGCCAATGCCAAGCGGCGTGAGATGGGGATGGAGGCGCTCAATATCAAAGGGTGGGAGGAGAAGCCACATTACGATAAGGCCACGAACAAGGTGGTCTGGGCCATTTCCGCCGAGACCAGCCATGGGACAACGGTCAATTACAATACCCTCGCACTTGGTCGACATGGATATATGAGTATGAATCTCGTAGCCGACCTGGCTCAGTTGCCTACGCTGAAACCCCATGCGGCGAGCCTGTTATCGAATCTGAACTTTGTGCAGGGCAAACGGTATGTGGATTTCGACAGTACGACCGACAAGGTCGCAGCAGTCGGGCTGGCGGCACTGGTTGCGGGCGCGGCCTTTAAGTCAGGACTCTTTGCGAAGCTGCTCGTATTGATCATTGCCTTCAAGAAGGTCATTCTTCTCGCGGGAGTGGCTGTAGTGGGTTGGGTGTGGAAGATCGTCAAGGGGCGCTCCACGCCGCCGTCGTCAGCCTGATGAGGATGAGATGAAAACGCTACTTGCCCTGCTCGCCGGAGCAAAATTTGGCAAGGTGCTGCTGACCTCCGGCACAATGCTGTTATCGGTCATCACCTATAGTTTTATCTATGGGTGGCGATATGCGGCGGGTTTCGTCGGTCTGATTTTCTGCCATGAGATGGGGCACTTTGTGGCGGCTCGACAGCGTGGATTGGATGTCGGGGCGCCGACGTTCATTCCGTTCGTCGGGGCTTGGATTCAGTTGAAAGAACAACCGATGGATGTGGAAACGGAAGCCTATGTGGCCATGGCTGGACCGGTTGTCGGGACCATCGCTGCTATGGGCTGCTTCTACGCCGCCGACTTCCTTCAGAGTCCGTTGCTTCGGGCGTTGGCCTATGCAGGGTTCATGCTGAACCTCTTTAATCTGATCCCGCTGGCTCCACTTGATGGCGGACGTATTACGTCGATTATTTCACCGAAAACCTGGTGGATCGGAGCCCCCTTGATTGTGGTGCTCTTTCTTTGGAACCACAGTCCGATGCTGTTGCTTCTCGCACTCCTGTCGATTCCTCACCTCCTTTCCACATTCAGGCAGACTGGTTCGGTGATGTCAGAACGGTATTACGACGTGTCGCCGTCCACGCGCTGGAGTTACGCCACCTATTATCTCTTGCTTGCAGGATTTCTAGGCGTGATGACGTACGAAACGCATCGTGCTGTGGGTCTCTAGCAGAAACTAGCTCAGCATAGAGGCCGGACGGTGGGCGATTGAGCTTACCGGTACCGGTGAGATGGTGCCCACCGAAGGGGGCCAACACAACGGTTATCGCCCGTTTTCATCAAGACTTCGGATCAGCACGGCGCGGCCGTGACGGTCGAACCAGGATTGAATCTGATCACCCACGTGGGCTGGTCGGTCAATCCTGGTGTTCTCATCGTGCGGAATCCGGAGTTCTCTTCCCTGGCGATCACGAATCAGGTACGCGGCACCTTCCACGGCTTGGACTTGCCCAACTATAGATGAAGATGAGGAAGGCAGTTCTCCAGAGGGGAACTCTAGGCGTTTTTGTTCACCCAGCGTTCCAGACACGATCCCGAGTCCAAGATACTCCTGCGACAACTGCTCCTGCGAGACAGTCTGGGCACAGCCGGTTGCCAGGATCAGCAGGACTGGGATCCACACGGCATGTCGGTAAGTTGTGCGTGTCGGCATCATCGGTATGCCTCCACAGATAATAGGGGTGAGAGTTGGGGCAAGTAAGGATCACTGTGCATTGTGTCGTCACTATTTCATAGAGGGATGGAATGCTCAAGGAAGAGAGGGAAATGGTACGGTTGAATTGGACGTGCAGTGGCCTCAGCTACTATCACGCGTGAGTATCACGGCGAGATGGATGTTGACGGCGAAGTTTGCTGGGAAGCTTAAGCAGCTTTGGCGGGGCGCCAGCGGAGGCCGACGTTGAGGAGTTCTTGCAGCAATTCGGTGTAGGTGTAGCCAGTCTCTTTGGCCGAATCGGCGAAGTCTTCGTCTTCTGCGATTTGGGGGTTGGGATTGGCTTCCAGCACGTACAGCTGTCCCTCAGCGTCCATCCGCATATCGATCCGCGCGTAGCCGCTTAGGTCGAGTGCGCGATAGACGCGTTTCGCCAGATCCTGGATGTCTTCGGCTTTGCCCTCCGGCAGGTTGTCCGCTTCTCGTGATGTGATGCCGTACTTCTGTTGATATTTCCGGCTCCATTTCACCCGCTCGGTCGCGATACGTTTAGCGTCATCCGGCAACTTATCCATGATGAGCTCCCACACCGGCAGCGCTTGGAGATGTCCGTTGCCGATGATGCCCACGTACAGCTCACGACCTTCGATATAGCGCTCCACCAAGGCCCCACTTCCCACACTGTTATGGATGAATGCGACACGTTCACTCAGTTTGTCGTCGTCCTCCACAATCGAAGCTTGGGAAATTCCCAGCGAAGCTTCTTCCGTCACTGACTTGACGATCAACGGAAAGGCAAGCTGCTTCGGCCTTTTAGTGGCCCGTCCCTGTGGGACTTCCATGAAGTCAGGGTAGGGAATACGATGGAAGGCCAGGACCTTTTTAGTCAGGACCTTGTCTCGTGCCAACATCAGCCCACGGGGGTTACAGCCGGTGTAGGGTATGTGCAAGAGTTCAAGATACGAGACCACGTGTTGGTCGTAGACTGCTACGCCGTCGAACTCTTCCAATAAGTTGAAGGCGATATCCGGCTTCCACCGATCGATCGCTGAATGAATCACGCTGAGATCACTTTTGACCCCGAGTGGATGGACGTCATGACCCAGTTTCTTCAGGGTCGAGACGACGTCATATTCCGTTCGCCAGGCCACCGACGTGAGATCATGCCCAGTCACCTGCTCAGGCGGGACGAGGTCTTCATGCATGAGGACGAGCACGCGCAGTCGTTTCATAGGGCCACCCGATGCCGTCCACTTCGCAGAAAGTTCATGGTGTGAACCGTCAGTAAAATCGTAAAATCCAGCTTGGCCTGTTCTTCCGCCATGGGAACGCGAAGGTTCAGCTCTCGACAGCGGTGGATCATGTCCTCCAGTACCTGATCGATGGTGTATTGATACTCACCGGTCCAGCTCGCAACTTTTTTCCGGACCTCTCGCCGGAACCGATTCAGAAAGGTGGCGGCGCTCATCTTGTTGGCATGATTCGGTAAGGTGGAGAAGAGTCGTTTGAGGTCGGGGTCATATTGGAGGTGGCGATCGACTCCATAATGCCTTCGTTTGCGTTCATAATGTTCCCTCAGGGTCTTCTTCAGTGTCGGCAATGCGTCGACTTCTTCCTGTGTGGTGACACAGGGTGGCGTGTCGGCGAGCTCTTTCATGAGTCCATCAACATACCGAAGTTTTTTCACGACTGGCCATCCTCGATAGCGCTCCTCCCAGAGCGAGTCCGGCGTCAACCAGACGGCAAAGGTCTCGGCGAAGTCTTCGTCGGGGTGGCTTTGTGCGTACCACAAATCCAGGTGACGAACGAAACTGCGACTGTAAGGCCGTGGGGAGTAATAGAGCGGATACCGCTGCGAGGATTTTCCGAACATATCCTGCCTGGTCTTCCGGCGGCGGATCTTGTAGGCGTTCTCGATGGCGTGGCCGGCTTCATGGCGGAGAATGCGCAAGCACCATTCGGTGGTTCCGCCTTCCACTTCCAACATCTGAGTTTGTTCAAGTTTTGCCAATCGCGGATGAGCGAGGTAAAAAGGAACGGCAATGCCGGGCACGCCGTCGGGAGTAAACCACTCATTGGATAGCCAAAAGTGGGGACGGAATCGGAGTCCACGGAGTTCCAGTTCTCGAGTCAACTCTGCAATCGGTTGTTCGACAAAACTGCCCTTCAGTCCGATGTGCAAATCGCACATGGGTAGATCCAAGAGCGCCTCGTCGGCCCATGATGCCCACGGGGCTTCGTCCTGGTCGTTGACAGGAGTCTTAAGTATGTCGGATACCGTGCGGTCCATACGAAAGGCCTTCCACCCGACTACGCCGGAAGCCACAGCTGCCTCTCTTTTGCAGTAGTCTGCAACGGAGAGTAGATCAAGCTGTGAGGCTCCACTATGGCCTGTCGGCAGAGTGCATGAAAAACTATAGCGTTGAGATGGTATGCCGTCGGTGATCGTCGTTCATGTGTCTGAAGAAGCACGAAAGGAGGAGGAAAATTGTCCGAAGCCGTACCAGTTTGAACTCTAGCGGGGAGGTTGTTGTCCGGAAAACTGCGGGAGTCGAGCTACCAATGCCGGTATGGAGTTCCAGATGTGATCGATGACCGACTCCACATACTCTCGGGCCTCCACGATATCCCGTTCCCAGTTTGGGAGGGCCTCATGGAGGTCAAGGACCGGTTCGTCCTCACCGAAGGCAACTTCATTAAAGAGAGGGACGTTCAGTCCGAACTTGCTTCGCACGAACTCGCGATGGCCCAGACCCATGGCGATGATGAGATCACTGCGTTGGATCAACTCCTGTGTCAGCGCTCGGGGAGTATGTGCGGATGGGTCGGTGCCTTTAAGGCGCAGCCGGTTGAGGATGATGGGATGGACCTTCTGCGGCTTGGCTTCGATACCCGCGGATTCGACATAATAGGCGTGTGGTTCCTCCTGCTGAGCTCGCAACGCATATTCAGCGGCCATGCTTCGGAAGACATTGCCGGTACATACAAAGAGAATTGATCGGGCCATAGATGATTCGTCCACCTTTCCCTGAGCCGAGCAGTCGACAGCGAGACAATGGGGCCGCTACAATCGGGCTATGAGTCATTCACCGAGTCCAACAACTCTCCCTAACCTAGACGAAGCGACGGAGAAGATGCAAACACGCCTCTGTCGAGCGGTCGGACAGGCCATTGCGGACTATCGCCTCATCGAGGAAGGCGACAAAGTGATGGTGTGTCTGTCCGGAGGGAAAGACAGTTATGGTTTGTTGGATATCTTGCTCGTCTTGCAACAACGGGCGCCGATCCGGTTCGACCTTGTTGCGGTCAATCTGGATCAACGACAACCAGGATTTCCGGAAGCGGTGCTTCCACAGTATCTCACCAGCCGAGGGATCCCATTTCATATCGAGGCGCGCGATACCTACTCAGTCGTCAAGCGCCTGATTCCCGAAGGGCAGACGACCTGCTCACTCTGCTCTCGTCTGCGACGAGGTCATCTCTATCGCATCGCTGGTGAGCTTGGCGCCACGAAAATTGCGTTAGGTCATCACCGTGACGACATTATCGAAACCTTGTTTTTGAATCTGTTTTATACCGGCAAACTCAAGGCTATGCCCCCGAAGCTGCGGTCGAAAGACGGCCAGCATCTCGTCATTCGCCCATTGGCTTTCGTCAAAGAGGTGGACCTCGCGCGCTACGCGGAGTTGAGAGGCTTCCCCATCATTCCCTGCGACCTTTGCGGTTCTCAAGAGGATTTGAAACGCAAGAAGGTCAAAGGCTTTCTGCAGGAGTGGGAACGGAGCTCTCCTGGCTGCTCCGACAGCATCGCCGCAGCGTTGAGCAATGTGGCTCCATCGCTTCTGATGGATCAGCGCCTCTTCGATTTCAGGTCGCTGGCATCCATGAATAGCGTTCAACCCGATGGAGCCGAGGGTGATGTGTGGTTGGACCAAGAGCCGGAACCGCATCAGAATCTCGAGGGGACTCTTTTGTTACCGTGAGGCCTGGCTGAGCAGGGTCAATGAAACGCGCGTTGGTGTGTGGAGGTAAGATTCGCAAGACGGTTGTGGAGTGCTCCAAGGTCATCAAGCAGTTCAATCCCCGTATTCTCTAAAAGATGCGCCATCGCACAGGCGCCTTTGCCGCCCACTGCCACCTGCCAGCGTTGAGAGAGTGCCCGTAATTCATGAAGCAAGTGCTCTGCCTCTTCGTCTGATTTGGACTCCGTTAAGGACAATAGAACCAGGTCAGGATGTACGCGATCGCACAAGGTTTCCAAATCCGTCAGGGGAAGATTAGGTCCGAGGTAATAGACATGACATCCGCGTGAGGCGGCAAGGTAGGTGACGGCTTGAGCGCCGATTTCGTGATACTCGCCTGTGGGGCAGGCAATGACCACGCGTGGGCCGAAGTCATTGGCAGGTAACTGATTCATCACCGCAAAGAGTTTCTGCTGGATGATCTTCGTCACGTAATGTTCCACGGCGATATTGACCCGTCCTTCATGCCACAGTTCTCCCACCCGTCGCTGTAAGGGGAGAAGAATGCGCTGCACGGCTTCTTCGAAAGGGATCACGGCAATCGCCGCATTCAGTTGCAGTTCAAACCGGCTCTTATCAAGCGGATCAAGTCTGGAGATCAGTTCGTCGAGCAACGAACTATGGGGAGCAAGCTCCTGCTGTTTCGGGATTGAGCTTGCCCGCATCCGTTGAAGTAACGAATCTCGCCCTTCCATCGCAAGTCCGCCGATGGTCTGACCGCGATCCAACTCCTCTTTTAGAAAACGGAAGAGAGAGACGTCCTCATCGCTGTATTCCCGATAGCGATTGGCGCTTCGTGAAGGTTTGACAAGACTATATCGACGCTCCCACACCCGAATTACATCTTTCGACAGCCCTGTCAATTTCGCAACTCTATGAATTCTATGTTTATTCATACTTTTCTAAAGTTTAGCTAATTGTCCAATGTCTGTCAAATATTTTTATACTACAACACTTGACACATTGGACGTATGAGCTTATACATTAGACACACGTGAGTCATACATTAGACATTTAAAGGAGGGAAGGCGCCATGATCATAAGCAATCAAGACATGAACGGGAGAATCAGCGAATTCCACGGGATTTCCCCTGCGCCCCAATGCATCTGTACTCGATGCGGCGGCCTTTTAGTCAACGACCTCTCTATTGATCTCTGGAGCTGCGCAAGCGAGCTGGGATATGGCGCAAGGCGCTGCGTGCAGTGTGGGGATGTCATTGATGCTGTCATATTGAGGAATCGCCGGATCCAGCTCGTATCGAGCTCGCTTTCATCAACGGCCACACCAGCTTCTTCATTGGGGTCTCAAGCCGCAGCATAAAGGACTATCTCTGGTCGATCGAGATAACCAAGGAGGGTGCACATGCGGAGGCAAACAATCACTCAGTTGGCTGTAGGGTTGGTAGTCACGGTAGGGGTCATCACTGTTACGGCAGCAGCAGACTTATCCGAGTTGAGTAAGGACATGGTGCTCATTCCCACGGGCGAATTCACCATGGGAAGTAACGAGCATGCTGACGAAACAAAGCATCAGGTCGTACTCGATCCCTATTGGATCGATAGATATGAAGCCTCCAATGCTCGTTATAAGGAGTTCATGAAGGCCACCAGTCATCCTGCACCGGCCTACTGGGATGACCCTCGGCTGAACAAGCAGAACCAGCCGGTCGTTGGAGTGAGCTGGACCGATGCGAACGCCTTCTGCAAATGGGAGGGAAAGCGCTTGCCCACCGAGGCTGAATGGGAGCGAGCGGCCAAAGGCCCCGAAGGGGCCAATCACTATCCCTGGGGGCACAAGCTGGATCCGAAGAAGGCCAACTATGGACAGAACGTGGGCCGCACGATGCCGGTCGATTCGTACCCCGAAGGCGTAAGCGGGTTCGGGGTCTATAACATGGCTGGTAATGTCTTTGAGTGGGTCGAGGATTGGTACGACCCCTCCTACTATAAACAGAGTCTTGCCCTGAATCCAAAAGGTGCCGATCAGGGCTACAACTATGCGAACCAGGGACCAGTCAAGGTACTGCGGGGTGGCTCATGGCTTGCCCCAGAAACTTCACTCCATACGAGCCACAGATTCTGGAATCAGCCGGACAACAACTCCTACGGGGTCGGCCTGGGATTCCGATGCGCAAAATCAGCAGCGACCGTATCTGCCGAAGCCATCCAATCGGGACGTGACGCGTTCATCCAGGCCCTTGTCGCGATGGGGGCTGAAAAGAATGCCGAGGCCTTGGCCGCGATCGAGAAGGCGTTGGCCGATGACCCGAACAACAAGGAATATCTGGCGACACGTGATTTGCTCAAGAAAAGCATGAAGAGAAAGAAATAGTCTTACAATCCGCCGGAAGAACCAGGGTGGCGTTCTCGTCCGGTGAATCGATGTCAGTGGAGGCTACGATGCGGATAGCTAAAACAATTATGGGTTTTCTGCTGATGATGGGTTTCATGGCGTCGACTACTACGGCACAAGCAGAGGATTCCTTGATCCCGGCCAATATGGTGTACATCGGATATGTTCCGTCGGTGATGGGGCTTGACAAGGAAGCACCGGCAACATCCGGGAATGCTTCTGCCGCATATCAGCAACGCAACAGGACGCCTGCGAGCACATTTAATGATGAAGGTCCGGCTCACATGGTGTTTCTGGACCCGTACCTCATTGATAAGTACGAAGTCTCGAACCAGAACTATAGGGACTTCCTCAGGTCGACGGGTTATCCCGCCCCTGCCTATTGGGATGACCCTCGCCTCAATCGCCCGGATCAGCCAGTGGTCGGGGTCAGTTGGTACGATGCAAAGACCTACTGTGAGTACTTAAGCAAGCGACTTCCGACAGAAGCCGAGTGGGAGAAGGCGGCCAGAGGACCGCACGGCAACCTCTATCCCTGGGGGAATGATTTTGATCAGGCTAGAGCCAATTTCGGAAAAACTCATGAGGCAACCATGCCGGTCGATTCCTATCGGGAAGGGGTCAGCTACTATGGCCTCCACAACATGGCCGGAAACGTATTCGAGTGGGTCTCAGATTGGTACGACCCTAAGTTTTACGGCCGGCTGGAGCCGATGGTGAATCCCACGGGGCCAGCAAAGCCTGTGTGGATTGGGGGCACCGGGACCTATGTCGACTTCCTGACACTCGGAGAAAAGCGAGTCATCCGTGGTGGCTCGTGGATCGCCCCTGAAACCACGCTGAGGGCCACCCATCGATTCTGGAATCACCCCAGCAACAATAGCTATGGCGTCGGGCTGGGATTTCGCTGTGCCAAGACTGCTCCGCCCGAAATCGAACTGCAAATCAAACAGGCCCATACCATGGCCCTGGTGGAGATGGGCCGAGAAAACAATGTGGAAGCGCGACAGGCGATAGCTCGAGGCTTGGCCCTTGATCCGAGAGATGCCGACCTGCTGGAACTACGATCGCTGATTGAACAGGCGAAGAAACCTTGAAGGGCCGATCGCAGTTACTCGTAACGGAGGCGCAAATGAGACAGTACACTTTAACTTTATCTCCTCTTGGCATTTTCCTCAGCTCGCTACTCATGGCCACAGGGATCCATGCCGGTCCCCTTGAGTCGGCCGATCGCCCGCACCAAGAGAGCCTGAAGGCCGTGCACGACGCCGAACATGAAGTGGACCATGCGTGGGAGGTCTATCACCGGGCGGCTCTGGGGGGGACGGTGGCCTCGCCGAAACTGCAGGCTGAAATCGAGGAGCACTTGCACCAGGCACGCACCCTGATCACCCAGGCTCACGAAGCGGCCGACCAGGGCGACCAACGCCAGGTGGAGACTCTCATCAAGCAAGTCCACACCCATACAATCCACGCCATTGAGGGGAGCAAGGAGTCGAAGCAATGAGGAGTACGGTCGGGCACTACGCAACTCGATTCCTCCGCATGACGATGGCCGTGACTGCCGTCGTAGCTTGTACACACTGGTTCCCAATAGAGACGATGGCCGCATCGCAGGAGGTGGACCCTGTGCCGATGATCACCATCTCCGCCGGAGAATTCCTGATGGGCAGTCCAGAAGGTATGGGTCGGCAGGATGAGCGCCCTCAGCGAGCCGTGTATCTGGAGGCGTTTGGCATCGACCAAGTCGAAGTGACGAATGAACGCTATATGGTCTTTGTGAAAGCCACCGGCCATCGCACGCCGCCCAATCCGTACGGGACTGGTCCCCTCAGCTCTGTTACTGGCATCGAACACCTGCCTGTGGTCCAGACCACCTGGTACGACGCCAAAGCCTATTGTACGTGGGCGAAGAAGCGCCTGCCGACGGAAGCGGAATGGGAAAAGGCGGCGCGGGGGACAGATGGGCGGATCTATCCCTGGGGGAATGAACCACCCACGACGAAACGGGCGAACTTTGATCGGGAGTGGGAGGATGAGACGACCCTGCACCCGGTGGGCTCCATGCCCGACGGCGACTCGCCCTATGGCGTCAAGGACATGGCCGGCAATGTCCGGGAGTGGGTGTCTGACTGGTATGACGCGGAGTATTACAAGGACGCTCCCAAGAGCAATCCGCCGGGACCGGACAAGAAGGGCGTGGTACGGTCGATCCGCGGCGGGTCTTGGCATAGCCCAGCATCAGATATCACGACCACCGCGCGCGGGCGGGGGGGCTTTGCCCTCCAGACCCACGGCACCGGGTTTCGCTGCGCCCGGAGTTTCGACAATGGGCCTTCCCATTAACCAGGAGTTTGCGATGTTGCTGTGTGGAATTAGATGCAGAGCTCCAGGCGACCGGGGGCCGGTACCTTGTGTGGCTCAGGTGACGCTGAACTCCGCACGGCGTTGCCCACTGAGGCAGACAGGCTTCTGTGTGAGAAGAGGCCTGTCTCCTCGGCGAGAGCCCGTGTTGTATCACATGTCATCAGCCCCCCTACGTGGAGCGTTTCATAAAGAGGATCACATGATTACCACCATGTTCTGGGCCATGGCGCTGCTAGCCATGAGCTGTGCGATAGGGAGTGTCAGCACGAGACAGCAGGTTGCAAAATTTTCTCAACGCCGGGGGAGGAGATAGCAAGTGAGGAAAATAATGATCGGACCGCTCATCCTGGTGATCGTAGAGGGGCTTACACTAGCAGCACAATCGGCCCAGTCTCAACAACTTATGCCGTTGGATCCAGTTCCGGTCACCTATGCAGACAAACATATGCCTGTCGGTTGGTGGACGGATCCGAAGATCATTAAGGAGGGGAAAGACATCTATTTTGGTGATGCCCATCCACTTGTTGCCTGTCACTCATGCCATGGTCAGGATGGACAGCCGGTAGGCAGTGGAGGAGGACTTCGAGACCAGAAAAATACTAGTCGGTTCTCAGACAGCTACTGGTATTGGCGAGTAGCGGAAGGCATTCCCAAAACGCCAATGGTGCCCTGGAAAGCGCTCCTTTCCGAAGAGCAGATCTGGAAGGTGATTGCGTTTATCCATACGTTCTCGCATAAGGGGAAACCCTCGCAACATTCCGACTATAGGCCGGAGGTGCCACCGAAGAAGGTCATCGTCAAGGACAAGGCTCCGATGGTGCTTGTGCCGGCTGGGGAATTCACTATGGGGAGCAACGAAGGACGTGACGATGAAAAACCCGTGCACCGAATTTATCTCGATGCGTACTACATAGATAAGTACGAAGTGACGATCGGGCAGTATGGGGAGTTCCTCGAGGCCAACAGCTTTGACCCTCCGCCGTTATGGACAACGATGGCCCAGCCGCCCTATGAGAACCGACCAGTCGTGAATGTCGATTGGAAGGATGCAAACAACTATTGCAAGTGGGCCGGCAAGCGGCTGCCGACAGAAGCCGAATGGGAGAAGGCGGCACGGGGGACAGATGGGCGGATCTACCCCTGGGGCAACGATCCACCCGATCCGCTCCGAGCCAATTTTGGGAAGGACAGGGCGACGTGGAACAACCACGAGGCGCTCGTGCCGGTGGGGCAGTTGAAAGCCGGCAGGAGCCCCTACGGTGTCGATGATCTCGCGGGCAATGTTTGGGAGTGGGTGAACGACTGGTATGACCCAGACTATTATGCGGCGAGCCCATCTCGAAACCCACAGGGGCCGAGCAGTGGCAAATTCAAAGTGATCCGTGGCGGCTCGTGGGACCTCGCCCCCGAGAACCTACGCTCTGCGCGCCGGGACCTCAACACTCCCTCGACCACCGACTACGACTCGCCAGCGTACCGGAATTTTAACAGCGGATTCAGGTGTGCGAAGAATCAGTAGTCTTTAGAACCTGGCTCTGCCATCGCTGTCCTGGTGCGTCGCAATATGGGATGAAGATTTTCCATACCAGGCCAGACTCGCCGAGCCAGGGAAGGAGGCATCATGGCAGGCAAATTACGGCAGCATCTACGCGTGTCCGGCGGGGAGCATGTGCATTCCAGAACCGAGTTCTGTGTCAGTTGCCACTCCCAAACCTACCCCTATGAGGAGCTGAAAAAGTCGTCGCACTATGGTGCACTCGGGGCCGATCTGGGCTGTAAAGATTGGCACGTCCCCCAATGGTTAGGGAACTTCCAGCTGGCTCTCTGGACTCACACCTATGACGGAATCCGGGCTCTGCTTGCGGAGATGAAGTACGGTGCTAAGGGATACAAGAGAGCCAAAAAAAGAAGGCTAACATCCTCTGTCAACCTCTTCTGATCTACCGTGATAGTGCGGTGGCCGAACCTATTGGGTAGTTTCAGAAAGTGTCGGCTCACGTTTTTATGCAAAGGAGGAAGGAAATGACACAACAGAACACACGACGTGCGGTAGTGCTGACGGCCGTGATGGCTATGGTCCTTACCGCGACGCTGCCTCTCCAGCCGATATTCGGAGAAGGAGGCGCACGACGGGATAACGTGCGCCAAGAACAAACCATCAAAGATGCCATCAAGCACGCGACGGAAGCAGTGCATCACGGCAAACAGGGTCATGCCGAAAAGCTTGTGACCGCTGCCGAAGCCTCGCTGGAGCTGGTTTTGAAGGGAGGTAAGGATCCGCATGTGGCAGAAGCGATTGCTAAACTAAAAGACGCGATTGATCATGGTAAGGCCGGTCACGCTGATATGGCCACGAATCTTACTGAAAGTGCGGTCACTCATCTCTCCCAAGTCAAGTAACGGATGAACCTTTGTTGCACAGCCTACTTTGTCAGAGCTGGTAGGTGATCACAATTCTGTTTGTTTTTGACTGTGAAATCCCGAGCAATGAGTCATTCATATCATGAAAATGTACAGTCGCTGACTCAATTGCCTGCGCATTTGATGAAATGTAGTCGCAAATTCTAAACCTCAAAGCTGTCGCTTCTGTGCATGCAAAGCGACAGGTGGTAAGCTGAAAACATTGTAACAGCATGATTTGTAAAGAAATTGTATGCCGACCCGTAGCTGCACCAAGTGTTGTTCAATGTTTGTCATTTGTTTTCGAAATAACACTTGACAACAATGGACAGAATATTTTATACATTAGACGTAATGTGGACAAACAGTGGACGTTATGAATGCATGGGGTATCGTTTTCACATCTCCAGGAAAGGCCTGCCTGGTGACATCTCACAGAAGGGGGCGATTATGCGGAGTCATGCAATCACTCAATTGGTAGTAGGTCTGGCGATTACAACTGGGATCATTTCAGTCGCAATGGCGGCTGACCCTCCCGGCGGTGACAAGGATATGGTGCTCATCCCCAAGGGTGAGTTCACAATGGGAAGCGGCGAACATTCGGATGAAGCCAAGCATCAGGTTGTGCTGGATGCTTATCTCATCGACAAGTATGAAACTTCTAATGCCCGATACAAAGAGTTTATGAGGGCCACGAGTCATCCTGCCCCCGCCTATTGGGACGATCCTCGCCTCAGTAAGTCGAATCAGCCGGTGGTCGGGGTCAGTTGGACCGATGCGAACGCCTTCTGCAAATGGGACGGGAAGCGCCTGCCTACGGAGGCGGAGTGGGAACGAGCGGCAAAAGGCCCAGACGGAGATAATCACTATCCATGGGGGCACAAGCTGGATCCCAAGAAAGCCAATTATGGACAAAACATGGGCCGTACGATGCCGGTCGATTCGTATCCGGAAGGTGTGAGCGGATTTGGAGTGTACAACATGGCCGGTAACGTCTTCGAATGGGTGGAAGACTGGTATGACCTGACCTATTACAAGGAAAGTCCGGCCCTCAATCCGCGCGGTGCTGAGAAGGGCTATAACTTCGCCAACCAGGGACCGGTGAAGGTGCTCCGGGGTGGGTCGTGGCTGGCGCCGGAAACCTCCCTCCATACGAGCCATCGATTCTGGAATCAGCCGGACAACAACTCCTATGGGGTCGGACTGGGATTTCGCTGTGCCAAGTCGGCAGTGGGAACCTCCGACGAAGCCGTGCAATCAGGCCGAGAGGCATTCATCCAGGCACTCGTGGCGATGGGGGCAGAAAAGAATGTCGAGGCATTAGTTGCCATCGAGAAGGCGTTGGTCTTGGATCCCGGGAATCAGGAGTATCTGGCAACCCGTGAATTGATCAATAAGAGTATGAAAAAGAAGTAGTCGATGGACCAAGGAGGGAGGCATTCACCGCTCCCCCCCCGATTACAGCGAGAGTGAGGGAGGTCTCAAGTGAATACATCTGACACCATGAGTTCAAGTCAATTGACTGCGAACTCGGTGGCAACTCCCAGAGCCTCCCTCATCCTCCTTACAGGAGCCAGCGGCTACATCGGTGGACGTCTCCTGCCTGCTTTGGAACAACAGGGCTACCGGTTGAGATGTCTAGCTAGACATCCGGATATTCTCAAGCCGAAGGTTGGGGCCTCTACAGAAGTCATCGCCGGGGATGTTCTCGATCGAGCGAGTCTTGACATCGCATTGCACGGAGTCGACGTGGCCTATTACATGGTCCACTCCATGAGGTCCACCGGGTCATTCGAGGATACGGACCGCATGGCAGCCAAAAATTTTAGCGAAGCAGCAAAAGCTTCGGGAGTCAAGGCCCTCATCTATGTCGGTGGCCTTGGGCGAGACGACGAGCAACTCTCAGCTCACTTGCGCAGTCGGCACGAAGTCGGCGATATCTTGAGGCAGTCAGGCTTGCCGGTTTGTGAGTTTCGCGCATCCGCTGTCATAGGATCCGGCAGTGCTTCGTTTGAGCTGATTCGCGGACTGGTCGAGCGTCTACCGGTGATGCTCACACCAAAGTGGATCAAGGAAAAAGCGCAGCCAATCGCCATCGATGACCTCCTGGACTACCTGGTGGAAGCGCTTCGGATTCCAACCTCCCGATATCAGACCTATGAAGTCGGCGGTGCCGACCAATTGTCCTACGCGGATATGATGCGTGCGTACGGTCGGCAACGTGGACTTAGTCCTCTCATCATCCCGGTTCCGGTCCTGACGCCTTGGCTTTCTGCGCTTTGGCTCGGACTGGTCACGCCGCTCTATGCCCGCATCGGGCGAGCAATCATCGAGAGCATCGTCCACGTCACGGTGGTGCGGGACCATGCGGCACGGACGACCTTTTCTGTACGGCCGATAGGAGTCGATGAGGCGATCCGCCGAGCCATCGCCCATGAAGAGAAGCATTTCTCAGCTACGCGTTGGTCGGATGCCATTTCCTCTTCGGGGAGGCCACCATCGTGGGGAGGTGTTCGGTTTGGCACACGGATTGTCGATTCGCGGACCATGACTGTTCAAGCACCTGCACCAGTGGTTTTCAGGTGTATTGAAAGGCTTGGTGGGGACCATGGTTGGTACGCCTGGAACTGGCTATGGCGTCTACGTGGCTTCATCGACCTGCTTCAAGGCGGGGTTGGAATGAGGCGGGGGCGGCCTTTGTCCGCGAATCTCCGTGTCGGCGACACGGTGGACTCCTTCCGCGTTGAAGCCATTGAGCCCAGTCGTCGCTTACGGCTCAAGTCCGAGATGAACTTGCCCGGACGGGCTTGGCTGGAGTTTGAGGTGACAGAGATCAGCTCTGTCACACAAACCCGACAGACGGCGATCTTTGATCCCGTGGGACTGAAAGGGCAACTTTACTGGTACTCCCTCTACGTCCCGCATGAGTTTGTATTCAACGGGATGCTACGCGGAATTACACAAGCCTCCTTGCATGAAGTCGGTATTCTCGATCACCGCCACCTTCAGTCTAGGATCGGACGTTCGCAGGGATGTCCAAGTGATACTCCGTCAGCGAATGATGCCGGATCATCCGGAACTCTGAACCGAATTTCCATCAACCCTATATGCAAGAAGACTTCTATAGTAACCACCAAGCTGATGCTCCTTCTAGGAATCCCGCTCATGGCACTGCTGGCAGCATCGTCTCTACAGGCGGGTCCTATCGACGTCCCAGGTCACCCTCAACAAAAAGCGGTTCAACTGGTTCACGAAGCGGAATACGAGGTGGACCATGCGTGGGAGGTGTATCACAGGGCGGCCCTAGAGGAGACGGTAGCATCGCCGAAACTGCAGAGCAAGATCGAAGAGCATCTGCACGAAGCCAGAACCCTCGTGACCCAGGCGCAAGAGGCAGCCGATCGGGGGGACGAGTGCCAGGTGGAGGAACTATGCCAGCAAGTGAGACTCCATACTACCCAAGCCATCGAGGGTAGCAAGGAGCAGAAGAAATGATCACTGGTCTGTGGCGCAGATCAATTCAGTTCAAGAGAATGGCGATCGTGGTTGTCACGGCCTTTGCGTTCATGCAGTCGCTCACTGTGGAAGCGTTGTCGGGGACGAAAGAGCTTGACTCGGTTTCGATGGTCACGATCCCAGCCGGAGAATTTCTGATGGGTAATCCAGAAGGAAAAGGCCGGGATGATGAGAGGCCGCAGCGCTCTGTCCACCTTGATGCGTTTGCAATCGATCAAGTCGAAGTGACGAATGAGCGGTATATGGCCTTTGTGAAAGCAATTGGTCATCGTATACCACCCAATCCCTACGGTACCGGACCTCTCCAATCCATTAAGGGCATTGAGCAACTACCGGTGGTCCAGACGACTTGGTACGACGCCAAGGCCTATTGTAGTTGGGCGAAGAAGCGGTTACCCACGGAAGCAGAATGGGAAAAGGCTGCGCGTGGCACGGACGGCCGCCTCTATCCATGGGGGAATGAACCGCCGACTGCGGAGCGAGCGAACTTTGATCGAGAATGGGAGGATGAGCAGACCCTGCACCCTGTCGGATCGCTTCCCCTCGGAGATTCACCCTACGGTGTGAAGGATATGGCCGGGAATGTCAGGGAGTGGGTCTCTGATTGGTACGACGCGGAATACTATCCACACGCGCCTGATCGGAATCCCCAAGGTCCTGACAGGAAGGGAGTAGTCCGATCGATTCGTGGCGGATCCTGGCATAGTCCGGCATCTGATATCACCGCATCGGCGCGTGGTCGTGGAGGATTCGCCCTCCAGACCCATGGCACCGGATTTCGTTGCGCTCGCGGTCTCGAGGATGCACCTTAGGCTATTGCCAACGTTCATGGAGGTTTCAGGAGGAGGGATCTGAGCAATGCATTGGTTTAGGAGGCCGGTTCCTGTTCGTTCAGGTGACGCCGAACTCCGCACGGCGTCGCCCGCTGGGGCAGACAGGTCCCCTCGTGATTGAGGGGCCTGTCTCCTTGGCGAACGGGAAACTTTGTCGCGGACAGTTTCCATTGTCGACAGTTGAAAGGAGAGCATCATGGATATGAGCATCGTCTTTTTGTTTGCAATGGGATTCCTAACCTGTGCACTGGTGGCCGGGCTTTTTCAGACTGTGAGCGTGGCTCTGACGCGCCGGGGTGAAGGCAGACCGTCTGCTCGGAAGTAAGGAATGGCCGATTGTCTCGTCGTCTGTATTGGGGATTTCCATGGCGATGACCGGGAAACCAGACAAGGAATCGGTCCTCCCTGATCGGAAAAAGCGCGACGCGTGTGCGCGATGTGGAGGACTGATGGTCATGGCGCACGGTGTCGATTTGCAGGGCCACGCAGGTGAGGTTATCTTCAGGGGGTTCCGGTGCACCAATTGCGGGGAATTTATCGATCAGATGGTGTTGGCGAATCGGCTGAAACCTGCGCCTCAGCCACTTGAAGGGCCGAAACAACGGAAGTTTGCACGACGGGTGAGTCACAATAAGCTGGCTACAGAGAAATAAGATGACCAGGGATCAAATTAGGCACAGTCATGTCTGAGATATTGACGGTGTCGAGTGAGGGTATTGCCGAAGGATAAACCTATGAAGATCGTCATTACTGGAGGCACGGGATTTATTGGTCGAGCGTTGTGCGCCTCCCTTATCCAAGGAGGCCATAGGGTTGTTGTACTAACCAGGCAACTAGGTCAGATCCATCATCGACCTGATTTGCCGGTTCAAGCAGTCGAATGGAACGCGCGGGACTCCGGCCCCTGGGAACAGGTTCTGGAAGGAGCGGACGCGGTCATCAACCTCGCCGGTACACCGATCGCCGACGCACGCTGGACCGATGTGCGGAAGCAACTCATCATCGATAGTCGAATCCTCACCACCCGTTTACTGGTAAGAGCGCTTTCACGCTGGTCGTCCAAACCCGCAACGTTTATCAGCGCGTCCGGCATCGGGTATTACGGCGCCACTGATGATCGCCGGTTGGATGAAGGCGCGGCGCGCGGCAATGGTTTCTTGGCCGATCTCTGCCTCGGGTGGGAGTCAGAGGCGCTGCGGGCTGCAGAGTTTGGGGCGCGGGTCGTCACGCTCCGCACTGGAATGGTGCTGGAACAAGACGGCGGGGCCTTGCCCAAGATGTTGTTACCATTTCGGTTCTTTGCCGGCGGTCCCATTATGCCGGGGAATCAGTGGGTCTCCTGGATCCACCGCCGTGATCATATTGGCCTGATCCAGTGGGCACTCAGCACACCGACGGTTTCTGGCCCGATCAATGCTGTGGCTCCAGAACCCGTGACGATGAGGACGTTCTGTGAGGTTCTTGGGCGGGTGCTTCACCGACCGTCATGGCTTCCCGTTCCAAGATTTGCTTTGAATGCACTCCTTGGTGAGTTGGGTACATTGATGACCACCGGCCAGCGGGTGATTCCTGCCAAAGCCATGGCGGGAGGGTATCGTTTCCAATATCCAACGTTGGAGCAGGCATTGCGGGATGTGCTCATGAGATCAGCAGCATAATAAATAGGAGGTACGCGTATGCGAATCCCAAGCATTTGTATCACGTTAGGGTTGGTGATAGGCCTTCTCGTACCCGGTGCAGCCATGGCCGACCAACATACGAGCCAGGCTCATCATGGGTACAAAGACGATGCAAAACTTCCTCACGGTGTCATCGGCATTTCCCTCCAGGTGGGAGCTGAGCGGATCGGCGATCCAGCCATCCTGTATGTCGGCATGGTTCATCCTGAGGGACCAGCTCAGCAGGCGGGCCTCGGCCATGGGGATGAAGTCGTGAGTGTTGATGGAACCGCGGTGAAGGGAAAACGGTATGAGGAAGTCGTCGGGATGATTCGAGGAGAGCCAGGAACCTCGGTGAAAGTCGGCGTGAAGGGAGAAAACGGTCTTCGTGAGCTGTCGATCACGCGTGTGGCCGGCGACAAGCTCCCAAAAGGACCGACCGGATCGCATGGCAGTCCAGCGCGATGACTATTGATGGAATAGGACAGGCTCATGCGTGGAATTGTCTGGTTCAGAAGAGATCTTCGCCTCGCTGATCAACCGGCGTTGGCCGTGGCCTGTGAAGAATGCGACGAGGTCATTCCGCTGTTTGTCTTCGATGAGCCGTTGCTGCGGTCCCATGAGTTTGGATCAGCCTGTGTGAACTTCATGTTGGGATGCTTGGAGGAACTCCAGGCATCCCTCGGGGCGATCGGACTGCCTCTGCAGTGGCGGCGCGGGTCCCAAGTGGACGAGGTCTTTCGAGCGGCTCTTGAGTGGGAAGCCGATGTGGTGTATTGGAACCGAGATTGCGAGCCTCGTGCGCTCGCGCGAGATCTGGCGGTGCAGGAACGGTTGGCTCAGGAAGGCATTGCTGCCAAGACCTTCAAAGACCATGTGGTGTTTGAGGCAGCGGAAGTGCACGGTGCCACCGGAGAACCGATGCAGCGCTATAGCGCCTATCGTGCTCGCTGGTGGGCCAAGTGGCATGCCGTCAAACCGACAGTCCATGCCGTCCCAGATGCCTCAACGACTAGAAGAAAAGCTGTCCGATTATCAGCTGTGCCGCTCCCGACAGCCAATGAACTGGGCTATGAGCACCTGGTCCCATGGATTGCACCGGGGGAGTGTTGTGCCCGAGAGCAATTACGTTGGTTCGTCGAAGGCCCTATCCATCGGTATACCGATGATCGGAATCGTCCCGCAATCGACGGGAGTGCAAAGTTGTCCCCGCACTTTCGATTCGGGACACTTTCCCCAAAGGAAGCGGTGCAGATCGCTCTGAAAAGCCTGTCTGGCAATGGACAGGTCTCTCGGACGGATGTCCTGACATGGATCGATGAACTGATCTGGCGTGAGTTCTTTCACCAGGTCTTAGCGGCATTTCCGCATGTGGTCGACGGGCCGTTTCGCCGGACGGTCGTGCCACCGTCACGGGACCCTGGCCCGGAGCGGGACGTCTTGTTCCAGGCTTGGTGCGGCGGTCGGACGGGGTATCCGATTGTGGATGCCGGGATGCGGCAACTCAATCAGACAGGGTGGATGCACAACCGTGTCCGCATGATCGTGGCGTCCTTTCTGATCAAGGACCTTCGGATCGACTGGCAGAGCGGTGAGCAGTACTTTATGTGCCACCTGCTCGATGGGGATGTGGCGGCCAACAATGGGAATTGGCAGTGGTGTGCGTCGACCGGAACCGATAGCATGCCGGGCTATCGGATTTTCAACCCAGCGCTTCAGAGCAAGAAGTTCGATCCCGACGGGGTCTATATCCGCCGCTATGTTCCTGAACTCGCCCATGTATCGGCGAAGAGAATTCATGAGCCGCAGCTCATGACCGCAGATGAGCAGATTCTGGCTGGATGTCGAATCGGGACAGACTACCCTGTTCCGGTGGTGGATCATCAACTTGCGCGTCAGGAATATCTCAACCTTGGGAAGAAAGAGGCAGCGAGATGACGGCGTCCCCGATTCGCCTTGGAATCAGTCGGTGTCTGCTCGGAGATGAGGTTCGCTTCGATGGCGGCCACAAGCAGGACCACTTCTTAACAGAGGTCTTGGGTCAGTATGTCGAGTGGGTACCGGTCTGTCCTGAAGTAGAGGCGGGATTGGGGACCCCGAGAGAAGCCATGCGGCTGGTGGGCAATCCACGGCATCCCCGACTGCTGACGATCACGAGTAAGCACGATCACACTCCAGCCATGGAGGCTATGATTGAGGAGCGCCTCGACTCCCTTGGCAAATTGAACCTCTCAGGGTTTGTCTTCAAGAAAGGCTCTCCCAGTTGCGGACTTGAGCGAGTACGCGTGTATACGGTCCAAGGGATGCCAAGCCATAGTGGATCCGGCATGTTTGCCCATGCGTTTCGAGATACATTTCCCCTTATTCCTGTCGAAGAGGAGGGCCGACTCAGCGACCCGTCACTTCGTGAGAACTTCATTGAGCGGGTGTTTTGCTATCGTCGGCTGCAAGACCTGTTGCACAATGGGTTCAACAGACAGGAGCTGATTCGCTTTCACACGATCCACAAGTATTTGCTGTTATCCCATAGCCCACAACACTACAACACGATGGGACAGTTGGTCGCTCAGGCAGAACGGTATCGCCCGAAGGATCTGACGGTGAAGTACGCCGAGATTTTTATGAAGACGTTGTCGGTGCGAACGACAGTGAGCAAACACGTCAATGTTTTGCAACATGTCCTGGGTCATTTCAAGAAGCGATTGGACTCGCGTGAAAAGACCGAGCTGTTGGGCGTAGTCAGTGACTATCATCATGGGCTGACGCCCTTGATTGTTCCGTTAACCTTGATCAAGCACTATGTCCATATATTCGACATGAGCTACATCCGTGACCAGGTGTATCTCAATCCACACCCCAAGGAACTGATGTTGCGGAATCATGTGTAGAAAGGGACTCCCATGCCGCATGTTGTCATCGAAGCAGCCGGAGATCTTCAGGCGTTGTATCAGAATTTCACCCCGATTCTTCAGCGGACGGGAGGTGAGATACTCAAGATTCAAGAGTTCTACCTGTCCAGAAGCGGCAAAGAGGCGTTATTGGAGGCGGTCGCAATCGATCAAGGGACCGCAAGCAATTTCTTTGTCCAGCTGAAGTTGCACGAGAACGCCATCACGGTTCGATTGCTGCCCGCCACGGATCCTGAGAAGACCCCGGCAGTCAAGAAAGTGATGGCTCTTGTGGCGAGGTTTATCCGAACGGTGTACCCCGAGAGTCGCTATGGGAAGACCAATCTCCAGGAATACTTGGCCTCAATAGATTCCGTGTGAGCGTGGTACGCACCTCCGCGTTGGGTTGGGGGAACCCTTGTTCCTTTTTCTGATGGGGGTGAGATCTCACGCACCTACGAGGCAGAGGAGAATGTATGAAATCATGGAAAGTCGCGTGGCTATGCGTCGTCAGCTTTGGGATCAGTAGTGCAGGGTTGTCCACCGCTCTCGCGGAAGAGGGCTTGTTTGGCACGCCAAAAGGAACGGAGGGAACCAGGATTTTCAAAGCCACTGAGCACCCTTCCTACAGCGGCAAGTTCAGGCTTAAGGGTGGTGCCCCATTCTTGATCGGCAGCATGAAGGATCAATCTCCCTGGGACCATCTCGATTATGCCGGCAAGTATCTCACTCCGGTACAGGGCACGATTGAGATCGAGGTCAATGAGGTGCTGAATAGTGGCCGAGTGATTGCGCAGTTCTCGGAAGAATCGGATCACTATCGGATTGTGTTTGACCGGTTCGCCGGGAAACAGCCCTTCCATGATGGTGGAATTGCCACGCGGGTCTATGAGCACGGCGATTCGAACAACGGCGATCCGCTCTATCCCAAAACCTGGTTGTACTTGGCAGGTTGGGGAACCGCCACTGTCTTCAAGAATGATGAGGTGCTCTATCAGGACTATGACGCACACTTTATGGTGATGGAGCGTTCCCGGGATCCTGACACCCATCAGGTCCAGTATCCTGTGAAACGCATGCTCCCGGGAGGTGAGACCGATCCAGCGGGAATGGAAATTGATCTGTGGGTCCGTTCCAAAGAGCAGAACCCCAAGAATTTTCCACCCTATGAGACTTTTCTCCATCTCTGTTGGGAAGAAGTCACATGGCGTTGAGCGTCCACAAAGACAAGATAGCGCCTGTTACTCTATTGGTGGGGATTAGTTGCGCCTAGAAATGGTGATGTGAATGTTTAGTAAAGAATTGGTCAGTTGTTACACAATTGTACGGCCACGAACCGCCGTGCGTATAAGTCAAAGGAGACGAAACTCATGAGTGATTCGATGAAGGGGGTTGTCCTGGTAGGTCATGGCGGCATTCCCAAGGATTGCCCGCAAGAACTGGTGACGAAGTTAAAACGGTTAGAAGGCCAACGGCGCGCGGCGAAAGAGCCTCCGTCCCAGGAAGAACTCGAGTTGGACCAGAAGATCCGTCGTTGGCCACGAACGAAAGCCACCGATCCCTACCAATCGGGGCTGGAGGCCGTGGGGGCTACGCTGCGCGCACATCTGAATGGTGTCTTGTTTGCCATGGCCTACAACGAATTCTGTGCACCGACATTGGAAGAAGCCGTGGAGGATTTGGTCAAACAAGGCGCGACATCCATCACCGTGCTGACGACGATGTTCACGCCGGGCGGCTCTCATTCGGAGGTCGAGATACCAGAGATCTTGGACCACTTGCGACCGTTGTATCCCACTGTCGAATTGCGCTACGCCTGGCCGTTCGATTTGCAGCTGATCGCGAAGACCCTATCAGAACAGTTACGGAGCTGGTCGTGACATTGCCTTCGACGATAAGGTAGGGAAAACCTGACTGTCTGGCACACGTCCTGCCCAGAGCGTCTCAAGAGGTGAAATAACCCACCATGCCTTCAACTCCCAATGTACTTATTATCGGCGCCGGGCTTGCCGGATTGGCCTGTGCGCGTCGTCTGACGAACGCGGGCTTCAGGTGCACGGTTCTTGAAGCGTCCGACGGCATCGGGGGGCGTGTCCGCACGGATCGTGTCGAGGGCTTTCAGCTCGATCGCGGATTTCAGGTCTTTCTTGCCGGATATCCGGAAGCACGCGCAACGCTAGACTATCCCACATTGGAGCTCAGGCCGTTTCATGCTGGAGCCCTCATTCGCCACGACGGACGTTTTCACGTGATGAGCGATCCCTTTCGCAGGCCACAAGACCTTCCACAAATGTTGCGCAGTCCGATCGGTTCGTTTGCCGACAAGTTCAGGATGCTGCGTATGCGTCGGGACGCTTTGCAGCAGCGTCTCTGCTCTGTGATGAGAAATCCTATAAGGCCGACTCACGATGTGTTTCAGACCTATGCCTTTTCGGACGCGATAGTGAGGCATTTCTTTCGACCGTTTCTCAGCGGCGTGTTCTTGGAGACGGAATTGAACACGCCTTGTTGGATTTTCGAAGTGGTCTGGGCTGCGTTCTGCCGAGGAGTCACCGCCTTACCACGAGATGGTATGGGCGCTATCGCACAACAACTTGCGGCTACGTTGGCTCCAGGGACAGTCCGTTTGAACAAAGCTGTTCAACGGATTCAGGGCTCGAGCGTGGTGTTGGAATCCGGAGAATCGCTCACGGTCGATGTCCTGGTGGTGGCGACCGATGACGCGACCGCCGCCCGCTTGCGTGGTGAAGACAAACCAATCGCTCCAGCCCGTGGCTCAGTGACCGTCTACTTCGATGCGTCAGCTGCTCCGCAACGCGGCCCCTGGCTGATGGTAAATGGGGATGGTGATGGGTTGGTCAGGACCGTCTGTGTCCTCAGTGAAGCGGCGCCTTCGTACGCGCCGGCTGGGCGGGCCTTGATCTCGGTGACGGCGAGTGAACAGATCGATCTGTATGGTGATATTTCGCAAGCAGTACGACGACAGCTGGAATCTTGGTTTGGTTCCCAAGTGAACGAGTGGCGCCATCTGCGAACTGACCGCATCCAGCGTGCGCTGCCCCCACTCGACGCGCTTCCACCTGGGAACCGTACCACCTCACCGCGTTTGGCTGCGGGGCTGTATCTTTGCGGAGATTACCGGGAAAGCGGGACGCTCGATGGGGCTTTGGCGTCGGGACGGAAAGCAGCTGAGACAATACTGGCTGATTACGTCTAGTTGTGACGTAATCCGGTGGTACTCCCTTGCTGTATGAGTTCGCGAGTCCGACATCTCGTGGACCCTAACCCAAAGGCTTGAGCAATTCCTCAACGCCCACAGGCGATTGTCATGAGCGCGGTAGTGGCCGTACCAGAGGCCGACGCAGCCAATTGGCCTGTGGCTCCAGTGGTGCGTCCTGCTGCCCCTGAACCCATGTGGTCGGTATACCATGTCGTTTTGACTGGTTGGCTTTTTCGGTTCTGACAGTCATATTCCCGTACGGTGAGTTTTGAGAGGGCTGAGATGCCGCCTTCCGTTTGAGTCGTTCTATAGTCGAATAGATCTGACATCATGACGGTCTCGTCCGCTTTCCGAATACTGCCGTGATCCGCATAATAGATGTAGGTCTCCGTCTCTCCGATCTTGGTCCACTCCGCTGCGGCGCTTGGTGAGGAACCGGATGGTGTTTCACCTCCTGTGCAGGCCGCCATCAGTCCACCACTCAGCACTGCCAGCATCAATAGTCGTTGCATGTTACCCTCCACCATCTGGACGTAACGTCGATAGGACTGTACGACAGGCCACTTTCATTTCTGCATCATCGTCGCTGCCCGGAATTACGCGAGACCACTCCCGGGTGGCCGGCGCTGCGTAGAGGACTCGGCCTTGTGCCAAGCCTTGCGGGTAGTACCGGACGTGGAGCGGCCGGCTTCTTCGTTGCTCACAATGATATTGGCGTTTGATCTTTAATGATTTGTAGGGACCTCGAGGGATTGTTCGCTCTACCCGAAAGTCCCGAAGCGTCCAGAGGGTGACCGTCGGTCCCCACACCCCAATGCTCGTCATATTCACATAGCGGTCATATTTGTGGGTTCCCCCGACTCGCACCCACTGATCCGCCGCCAGGCTGACAGCTGGGGCCTGATAGAGAAAGAGCCCGAGACCAAGACCGATCATGAGATGTAGCCGATTCATCACCTTCCGTCATTTCTTGTTCGGCACGGAACGTTAGCTTGCCGCCAAGGCTTTCTCCACATCGGTCAGAATGGCAGGCGACAAGGGATTCATGCCGGGGTCATACTTCCCGATGACGTTGCCGGAGCGATCAACCAGGTATTTCTGGAAGTTCCACGTCACACGGCCGGGGAACGCACTCTGCTCGGTTAAGTACCGATAGAGGGGGTGTTTATCTTTGCCGACCACGCTGATCTTCGAGAAGAGAGGGAAACTGACACTGTATTTGGTATAGCAGAATCCCTTAATTTCTTGATTCGTGCCGGGCTCTTGCTGCCCAAAATCATTCGCCGGAAATGCCAGAACCTCGAACCCCCGTTCCTGATATCGCTCATACATCTCCTGGAGGCCGGCGTACTGCGGCGTGTTTCCGCACATGCTCGCGGTATTCACAATGAGCAGCACCTTGCCTTTGAATGTTTTGAGGTCGACAGGACGGCCGTCAATGTCAGGGAGGCGAAATCCATACAAAGGGGCCGCTGCGACATCAGTACGTGAGAAAGCAGTGGATCGTTTCTCGTTTGCGTAGGTGTTCGAGGTTGAAAATGCAATGAACCCCAGTCCGAGTAGCACAACGCCCGAGAGGGCCAAGAGAGTTCTTGAGTAGATCGGCATGATGAGCACTCCTTTCTATGGCAGTCAGAGATTTGCTGGTTTTAATGGTACAGGAGATGTCCAGTGTTTGTCAATATTATATTTGACAAACTATGGACATTCTGGTAGTAATATAACCGACACTTCTTCATATAGGAGGCGGCTGAATGAAAAAAGAAGCTTCTTGCTCAGGCGTAAGCGGCCTTGCAATGGACTTCGGTCTAGTCCGCCGCCGTGCCAGCAATGGTGTGAGAGTCCGAGCAGCGAGATGCCAAGAGCGATAATCGAAACCGCGCGACAAGGTGAAAATGGTCACGAACCAAGCTTATGATTATGAAGAATTCTTCATGAAGTTCTAATCCGACCTTCATCTTGTGGGAGTATGCTTCTGTAGTAGGGG
>JAHBWO010000028.1 GCA_019636945.1 Nitrospira sp.
GTCCGGAAACTCAAACCCGTCAAACATCATCGCGCTCCCACTTTGTTGTTTGAGATCAGTACCAACCAGGATTGTCCGATGTGGAGTTCCTTCGAAATCTCTCGTTTCCTCTACACATACAACACTGTATCGGTTACTTCACCGGTATACTTAATCCCCTTCCACTCGCCTCAGTCAACCTCTTGGCCTTTGAGGGACAAAGGCATAGAACATGCGTAATCGCCCAGTTAACGGGGATTTATACGAGTAAAAGGAAGAGCAGATATGGTGATTTCTGGGACACGCATCATGGCTGTTTGGGGGCTCACGTTGTTATCTGGAGCTGGAAACACCTCTGCCTCGTTGCGGCAGAAATTATTGATCTCATAGAGTGAGGTCCGGGCTTCAGGAAGTCCCGCCCACTACACGCGCGATCCTGACAAGCCTTTGCAATTCAAGCGGCTACTCTTGATCGTCAAAGGCAAACGCCCGGCTATCGTGTACTGAAAGAACCTCACTATTCCTGGAGCTCCTTCAGGCCGCTCATGCAACTGCGCAGTGTCCCAAACACAACCAGGCACAGTCAATCGAGACCGCGCATCGATCATCCCGCTACACTCATCTACTCCCAACAGAGGAGATGAAACGGTAACTCGCGCTGAATCGCCAGGAAGTCCGCATGATTGGTGGTAATGACACTGGCTCCGATACTCCACGCAGATAGAGCGATCAGTACGTCAAAGGCCAGCTCTCGCAGCTTGGTGGCCCCATAGCCCTCACGCTGTCGGAGTCGACCGAGAATCTCTGCAGCCTTGAGCCACTGTTGCTCCGTGGGCGTGAGCACCTGGCACCAACGGCTTAAATCCAGCACAAACTTTCGTTCAGTAGTTGTTCGAGCCCCGCGGAGTAGTTCATGAAGAACCACTGAAGAGCAGCGAATAACAAGAGGAGATTGCACCAGGCGAAAGGTGAAGCGGCCCGATCGGAAATTCTCGGTATAGATCGTCGTATCAAGGAGCGCGAACTTAGTGGTCTTCACCGAACGCATCGGGCTTGCCCACACCGCTATACCGCTGGAGGATTCGATCGTGCTCAGCCTTTTCTGTGACCAAATCCAAGGCACGCTGCAACGTCTCGCTCGTCGTTTTGGTACCGAGCGCTTTTCGGGCTCTCCGAAGTTGGGCGGGATTTAATCTGGCGGAAACTTGAACGAGCGCCATACGCACCTCTTGTCCGACAGAGTACCAGCATTTGTCGGACATCGTCAAGATATCCTTCCTGATTGCCAATGGGAACAGATGGCATATTCAGACAAGACATCCGGCCTCTTCCGGTAGTGGATATGTAGGTGGACACCACCGTGCCTCACATGCAGCAGAAGCTGTCCATCCCATTGAGCGAGGTCGCTCAGCCCATCCCACCCGCTATCCGTGCGATCCCGATACGCTGCTCCAATCCAAGTGGCTACCCGTGGTCGTCACATGCAAACGCCCACCTAGTGCGCATTGGGACATACGACCCCAGGATTATCGTCAGCCTGCTGGAACGACGATCACCGGCCACACACTAACACGGCTTGTCCTGGGAACGATATCGAGCCAGGTAAACTTTCGTAAGTATGTTGAGCAATTCACGGGTTCTTGAGACACTACGCTCAGGTCCTCATCGACCCAACGGCACTTCAAGACACACATGCTTTCTTGGCACCTAACCAATGAGGCAAGATCCATGACACATCCTACCACCATAGTCCTAAGAACCCTTCAACGGATCACAGTGTGCGTGCTCGCAGGAATGCTCTCGATAGAGGTTGGCTGTGTCAGCCAGAGTGCCTATGAACGGCTCAAAACCCAGGCCCAAGAAGACACGCACGCACTTGAGGTGGTTCGAAACGAGGTGAAGGAACTTGATCAGCAAATCGCCTGGCTGCAGGCCGCTAATCGGCAAGACGATGCGACGACGGCTGAGCTACGTATGGCTCTACAACATGAGGAAGAGCAGTTACCGATCATGAGAGAGCGGGCGGAGGCGAGTCTCACCTTGCTCAAAGGACAGGTTACCGCATTGATGAACCAAAGTTGGAACCTCGCTCGCAAGATTGCAGACCTTCGGCATGAAAGCGCCTCCTTGCAGAGTACAGCCGCACAGTATAAGCAGGAGATGGAAGAATCCCCGGCTGCTGGGCCGGTAGCCGCGGATGAAGAAACGCCACACGTTGCTCAAGCTATTGCCACTGAGCCAGCCGTGCCTGCACAACCACCGTCGCAAGTCCCCATCGTGGCTCAGCGATCAGAGCCAGTCGCTCCTACGCCAAACCTGTCATCATCAGCACCATCGACGCCCACAAACACAGACCCTGCGGAGACAGACAACTCCTGGATTAGCATGATTCTCAGCTGGCTCACCACATTCTGGAATTGGCTCCTCAGCTAGACCTGCCCGTCCTACTCGTCATTAATGCGCCCTTCCATGCCTTTGTCCTGCCGCATGAGGCTTAGTCCATTGCGAAAAGTTGGCCCGAGCAAGCTGCCCCTGGCAGGACAGACTGCAACGCAAAGGATCCGTCCCCTAATCCCCCCCTACCCGGTGACAGTCCACTCGAGGAAATGGTTACGCGCCTCTTCCACAACCGAATATGAACTACGAATAGTTTGGGTGACCAACGAGGCTGGATCGCGGGGAACTCAGATACCGAAGGATGGCACCTTCCGCGAAGTCGGCGAAGAGAGCGCGACGTATGTTCTCGCCCGTGTCAAAGCCCGAAGCGAAACCGCGGTAACTTGGTCGCAGCCCAGCGTGAAGGTTGCCGGACCGATACTCGTAAATCTGTTTCAGCATCTCCCGCCGTAGCGCGCGGGCGGTTCGTGTGCCGCGTCGTATTCCAAAGACAGTCTCAAAGTTCCCATGCGCGACCATCTGGTCTAGCTCGTCTGGCATAAGAGCATCGAAGAACTCAACAAAGCGCTTAGTGAGCTTGGAGTCGCGCCAAGGCGTGCGTAACGTCGTTAGACACTCGGCCACGACCACCTAGAAGATGCAGGCGACTGCGTCGTGCTCCTAGTGCTTCGCCGCGTCAAAGGTCAGAAATGCGGATCGAAGTCGTTGAAAGCACTCGAAGCCGCCTGGGACACCAACAAGAGTGAAAATATCTAGGGCGACGTGCTTGCGAGCGAGCGTGAGGACACTTTGATCGAACTGGCGAGCCTGCACTCCCGGTGCCATTTCGGGGCGAGTCGGAAAAGCGCTGGGTGGCAACGAAACAGCTCGGCCAAGTGCGAAGCTGCAAATGGCTGCGGTGGTTTCGAGTACAGCGTGGGCGATGTGTGAAGAGAAGTTGCCGACACAAGGAGCAGGTACTGCTATGTGCACGTGAGCGAGAGCTTGGGGTGGCAAGAGCGCGTTCTTCGGATCCCAGTCGTTCGGCAACTCCTCCGCAAACTCGATAAGAACATTTGATCCCAGACGCCACCAGCCGACTATGCGAGTCTGATTGCTCAACCGCTCCATGAATGAGCCCATGGAGAAGGGCGCAGCAATCTGATAGCCGGGCGCGGGGCATGTGGCGGAGTGCCAGACAGTCGAGCCAACGTTGCCCTGCTTGACTCGTGATGCGGTCTCAATCGCCAGCGAATCAATCAGCGGTTGTTGCGAAGGATCGCTACTGACGAAGCGGAGGTACGGCTCAGCATCGGTGAAATGACCAATGACATTCAACTCGTTGGGCGACCCTATCGTGAACGAGTCACCGCGTGAGCCGTATTGGCTGAACGGGAGTCCTGCATCGCGCCCCAACTGCATGAGCCAATCGGCGCAGAGCATACGCAGCGCCGCAATGTCGATTCGGTTTACAGTCACGGTCACCTCTCACCGAGTGTCACGTCGTGGGCTCTGGAGAGAGCTAACAATGCTTAGACAGTCTGTAGAATCTCGCAGAGGCAGTCCAACTGCTACCCATCTTAACCTAAACGAGGGATTTGACATCAGTTGTAATCCAAAACGATTCGAGGTTGCCGTTCTAATCTCTCGGTATAGAACGGTTTACGGACCATCGATCAGGCCCCACACCCTGTGGCCAAACAACAATTGAGTATTGATTAAGAATCTAGACTGGAGACTCGAGACTGGAAAGGATCTCTTCTGATCCTAGCCCCTTGGAATCGGGATCGAACACAATACCAAGACATGAGGGTTAGCCGGTATATTCTCCTACGATTCACATTGGTTTGTTCGTAACCTGGCACCAGGAGACCTTAGTATCAGCAAGCCTCTTTGGGAATTTCACCGCACACTCCCTCACGATTTCTTCCCTTCTTCCGCCGACGCATTCACGCCAGTCAGCCCCACTTCTTTCCGGTCTTCCTTTTCGATCTCCTTCTGTGACTTCAGATCGCGCTCGTCTTGGTGGTCACCGATGAGGGCCCCAGTGATCAGCATTTGGATGCCGATGAGGAGAAAGAATAACGCGCTCTTGTACTGGCCACTCGGCTCAGCCAGTGAAAACTTATGCGCGGAGATCAGGAGGGAGACTGCCGCGCATAGGAATAAGAAGGTTCGCATGTCGGATGACCCATCGTTAAGAATGCTCTAAAGGGTATGCCTGCGGTGAGACTCCGGTCAACTGGAAATCATCAGGGAAGAGGGAGCTGGAACGTGGTGGGGGTTACGGAGTTGGCGAACCCATCCCGGAAGCCGGTTCGGTGAGCGAGACTGATGCTGGAGTTGCGGACTGTATGGCACCTTTGAAGGGAAGATCGAGCAACGAGTATGGATTCACACGCGCGCCGTTGAGTTTGACACCCCAATGGAGATGCGGACCGGTCGCCCGACCGGTGGCGCCGACTTTCCCGACGATTTGTCCGGCTTTCACCACGTCACCGTCTTTGACGAGGACTTCGGACAGGTGGAAATACATCGAGTAGAATCCCAGCCCATGGTCAAGGAAGAGGCCCTTTCCTGAGAAAAAATGGTCGACAGTAAGCCGCACCACCCCATCATTCGTCGCCGCAACGGGCGTACCGAGCGGCGCACTGATATCTTCTCCATTATGCGGGTTCCGTGGTTGGCCATTCATGATTCGGACACTGCCGAAGATCCCCGTTCGTCTGCCGCTCACCGGCTCCACGAAGCCGGGCTGCCATAATCTCGCCTGTGAATCGACCGCCAGTCCCGTTTTGATCTGTTCCTGTTCCGCCTTCCACCGAGCTACAGCCTTCTCGTCTAAATCAACTTTGTCTTTCGGCAGCGTCAAATGCTCGATGTGAAATTTCTCTTTAACGACCGACACGCTGTAATTGAAAGTGCGACTCTGCTCCCCCTGCTTCAGCTCGACGAGCAGATCATGCGTTCCCGGCTCATCTTGTAGGTCAATCCCAAGCAACCCCACAAACCCTTTTGGCTCCTCGAGTCGCGGATCAGGGAAGAACCGGATGGAGCGGCCAAGAAACGTTCCCTGCACCGTGGCCGATTCATCTTCCAACGGCACCTTCACGACAAGCACCTGCCCCTGCTTGCCGCTATAACGACCCTCTGCACCCTGAACAGCTAGTAGAGAGCCTGGTACGAGAGCCAGAGCAAGATGCGTGAGCAGCACAACAACCGCAAGCTGTACCAGCCCGATAGGCCGCGTATGAGAGAGATTGAACAATGGTTTCATCGGTAAAATCGCCCTCCTGAGACTTGCGAGATCAGTTCTTCGACCCGTCGATTCTGGGCACTAAAGGGATCCATGCAAAGGATCGTTTCCTCCCAGTACCCGTTCAGTTTCAAATAGGTCCAATCAACCGTGTAGGATCGGTTCTTGGCCCGCGCGAAACGAATGAAGTCCCCCCGCACCTTCGCCCTCGTTGTTTGCGGTGGGGTGGACATGGCCCGCTGAACGACATCTTCCTCCACAACTCGTTCGACCAACCCGCGAGCCTCCATCAGATAGTACAGCCCTCTCGTCCGTTTCACATCATGGTATTGCAGATCGAGTAACAACACCCTCGGATCGTCCCATCCACAATTCTTCTTGTCGACATAGGATTGGATCAGGTGCTTCTTCGTGACCCAATCGATCTGATGCGTCAGCTGCATCGGATCGTCCTCCAACTGCTGCAATACCGCTTCCCACTTGTTGCAGACATCATCAAGGGTTGGGTCATGCGCTTCTTGTGCCAGATAGTCTCTTGCACGGCTCAGATAGACCCGTTGAATCTCTATGGCGGTCATCTGGCGACCGTCATCGAGCCGGACCTTCTTTTTCAAGGTTGGATCGCGGGACACCTCGCGGATCGCCTTCACCGAGTCTTCCAGCTCCATCCCATGGACCGCATACCCTTCTTCAATCATCGACAGGACCAGCGTGGCGGTTCCCACCTTGAGATAGGTCGCATACTCAGACATGTTCGAATCACCGACGATGATATGCAGACGCCGATACCGTTCGGCGTCGGAATGCGGCTCATCACGGGTATTAATGATGCTCCGAGAAGATGTCGTCGATGACGACGTCTTCTCATGAATATGTTGCGCACGTTGGGAGATGAAATACTGGGGCTTCCCTGAGACCTTCAAGACTTTCCCAGCTCCGCTGAAGATCTGCCTGGTGACGAAAAATGGGATCAACTGCTCGGTGACTTTCCAAAAATCGACATCCCGGCGCATCAGGAAATTTTCATGGCAGCCGTACGTATTGCCCAATGAGTCCGTATTGTTCTTGAAAATATAGATCTCTCCGGACAAGCCTTCCTCCCGAAGCCGCTCTTCTGCGGCAGGCAGACAGGCTTCCAGCAGTCGCTCTCCCGCCTTATCGTGCACGACAAGATCCAGGATGTTGTCGCACTCCGGGGTCGAGTACTCGGGGTGACAGCCGGTGTCTTGATAGAACCGCGCTCCGTTGACTAAAAAAGCGTTCGACGGCCAGCTGTTCGGAATGAGTCCTTCAAAGATGTAGCCCAAGACTTTTTCCATGGGCAGATAGATCCGGCCGTTGGGGGAAAAAATGAGGCCGTATTCGTTCTCGAGGCCGTAAATCCGTTGTTTCATGGGACCCACCGTCATCATGCGCGAGCCACAGTCAGATTATACGCCCAGGTCGGGATCTTCAACAAAGGACACTATTGTGAACGGTAACGGTTAGGAAGAGAGTGCGCGTCGAATATCGCCAACCGCGAGGCGACGGAACTTCCGGCCGGTCCGACTGTGGTCCAGCACCGCAACCTCCAACCCCTCCGGCTGGAGCTTTTGATTGGCCGTCTGATCGAGAGCCGCCACACAGAGCCGTAAAGCCTCGTCGAGGCTCGGGGCATGGCTAGGGCTTTTGTCCTTCAAGAAATTCTGCACGACGTCCGCCCGTCCCCCAATCACGGCAACGTTCTTTTCGTCGATGATGCTCCCGTCAAAGGAAATACGATAGATTTCATTCGGATGGCTGTTGATGCCGGTCTGTACGACGAGAATTTCCACCTCCAACGGCTTTATTTCCTGACTGAAGACCGTCCCAAGACTTTGCGAATAACCATTCGCCAACGATCGGCCGGTGACGTCTTCTCGGCTATACATGAATCCTTTGAGATCAGCGTGGCGAATCCCGGCCTTCCGAAGATTCTCGAACTCGCTATATTTGCCGGCCCCGGCGAATGCGATATTGTCATAGATCTCAGAGACTTTATGAAGCGAGGCGCTCGGATTGTCGGCCGCCAAGAGAATCCCGTCGACATACTCCATCGCGATGATCGATCGGCCCTTAGCAATCCCCTTCTTGGCGTACTCCGCCTTGTCCTGCATCATCTGTTCAGGGGACACGTAGTAGGGCATCGGCATAGTTAGGTCTCCCGTGAACGACGAGCCGCCATGACTATGTCACACACCGACCGAAGTGTGTCTTCCGCGACATCCGTGATGCCTTGATCCGTTACGATCTTGGCGGTGGGATAAATCCCCCGCACAAGGTCGGGGCCACCGGTCCCAACATCGTCATCCGCGGCATTGTAGAGTGCCAACACCGCCAGCTTGATCACATCCGCTTCGGAGAGATTCCGCTGAAAGTGTTCTCGCATGGTATTGCGAGCATCTTTGCCGCCGGATCCGATGGCATGGTAATCCGATTCTTCGTATCTCCCGCCGGTAATGTCATACTTAAAAATACGACCCTCGCCGCGTTTCAGGTCATACCCGACATAGAGCGGCATCACGACCAACCCCTGGAACACCATGGGCAAATTCGCTTTTACCATCTGTCCCAGCTTATTGGCCTTCCCCTCGCACGAAAGCGGCATACCCTCTAATTTTTCGTAGTGCTCCAACTCAGTCTGGAACAGCTTGGCCATCTCAATACAGGGACCGGCTGCCCCCGCAATCGCCATCGCCGACCACTCATCAATTTTGAATACCTTCTCAATCCGCCGATCCGCGATCTGAAATCCCTCGGTAGCGCGGCGGTCCCCGGCAATGATCACTCCCTGCTGATACTTGATCGCCAACACGGTCGTAGCAGAGGGCACCGACACTGCCCCGGCTGTGCGAGTAGGATCGGCGTTGGGCGCGAGCCCGTTCGCTCCAAGCGTCAAGCCAGGATAATGTTTGGAAAGGAATTCCACGAAGCTGGAACCGTCGTGATCGGGGAGGTGGGGCAGCTTCATCGTTGTGTCAACATCGTTCGTCACACCTTGAGCTTTTCAAGAAGCACATCAACCGAATCGGAAGCATCCAGCAGCGCCCCGGTCAAGGCTTGTGTCCCACGATGAGGATCCATCAAGGGGACTTTCTTGATCGTGGTATCACCGCCATCGAACAAGACCGAAGTCCAACTGGCACCGTACAACGACTTCGCAAACTTACTCACACAGCGTCCTCGGAAATAGGCTCGCGTGCCCATCGGAGGATGGAACTCGGCTCGCTGGATTTCTGCTTCGTCGACGATCCGCTCAATGAGCTGGCTACGCTCCAGCGTATAGAAAAGCCCTTTTTCAGGACGGACGTCATGGTATTGAAGATCCATCAATTTCACGCGTGGATCGTCCCATCCACAGCCTTTTCGTTCCATATAGGACTCGATCAAGTGTCGCTTCGCTACCCAATCCAATGAATGGACCAACAACCGCGGATCACGCTCCAGTTTATTCAGCACATCTTCCCAACGGAGCAGCACATCCTGAACAGTGGGACCGTGAACCTGCGAAGCATAAAACACCTTGGCCGCATTCAGATAGGCGCGTTGGATCGCCAGCGCCGTCGTGGGCCTTCCTCCTGCCAACTTCACCGTCTGCTTGGCTTCCAGATCTCGCGACACTTGTTTGAACACCCGAACCGGCTCCTCAAGTTCGATCTGCGGCAAGTCGGCACCGGCTTCCAGCAGATGCAGTACGATGTCCAAAGTCCCCACCTTGAGATAGGTCGACAGCTCCGCCATGTTGGCGTCGCCCGTAATCACATGGAGTCGCCGGAACCTCACTGCATCCGCATGCGGTTCGTCGCGCGTGTTGATGATCGGCCGCTTGACCATCGTATTGAGGTCCAACAGACATTCAAAAAAGTCCGCGCGCTGAGAGATCTGATATTCCGTTGGAGTGGTCTGATTTTCTGACCCGACTTTTCCCGCCCCGGCAAAGATCGGCCTGGTGACGAGAAACGGCGTCAATGTGCGCGCAATCCGATCGAATGGGACGGTCCTTGAGATCAGGTAGTTCTCATGGTACCCGTAGCTGTTGCCTTTCCCGTCGGAGTTATTCTTATAGATGGTATAGACTTCGAAGCCTCGTGCGCGGGCCATCGTCTGCAGGCATGAGGCCAGAATGCGCTCTCCCACCCGTTCAAATGCCACGATCTCTCGAGCGTGTGAACACTCCGGCGTCGAGTACTCTGGATGAGCTCCATCCACATACAACCGTCCGCCGTTCGCCAACACCTTGTTCAGCTGCCGGTTATAGTCCGGGTTCGGACGCTCACGCTCCCCCTCGACTTCAAAGCCGCGTGCATCGACCAGAGGGTTCTCATTTTCGTAGTCCCAGATTGCGGTTGGAGCCGCCAGGTTTGGATAGTGCCCGATCACGGCAAAGGACCCTGACACCGGGTCCATCGCAGACACGTCTCTCGATGCAATCCCGAACTCGGTTTCCGTACCAAGCACCCGGGCGGAATTCGTAGGAGTTTGTTCTTTCATCATGCGGCTAGAGATAGTGGCCGGTACTCATGGTTTCAATCTGACGATGTTCCGTCGGTCCACCGCTGATGGTCCGAAGGTGGATGATCTTCTCACCCTTCTTGCCGGCGACCTTGGCCCAATCGTCCGGATTGGTCGTATTGGGAAGATCTTCGTGTTCTTTGAACTCTTCGCGGATGGCACGGATCAAGTCGTCCGAACGCAAACCGGTCCCCTCGTTGGCGATCACCCGCTTCACGGCGAACTTTTTCGCCCGCGACACAATCCCTTCAATCAACGCGCCACTGGCAAAGTCCTTGAAGTACAACACTTCCTTTTCGCCGTTGGCATAGGTCACTTCGATGAACTTGTTTTCTTCGCTGGCCGCATACATGGCTTCGACGGTCATCGCGGTCAAGCGTTCGACAAGCGCATGCCGATCCCCCCCATGCCGCGCGACATCCTCCTCGGCGAACGGAAGGTCCGTGGAGATATACTTCGAGAAAATGTCCCGTGCTGCGTCGGCATCCGGACGCCCCACCTTCACTTTGACGTCCAATCGCCCGGCACGCAGCACGGCCGGATCGATCAGATCCTGCCGATTGCTCGCTCCGATGACGATGACATTCCGCAATCGCTCGACGCCGTCGATCTCGGAGAGAAATTGGGGAACGATCGTTGACTCAATATCCGAAGATACGCCTGTCCCACGGGTGCGAAAGAGCGCGTCCATTTCATCAAAAAAGACAATCACTGGGTGTCCGTCCTCGGCCCGCTCCTTGGCCTTCTTGAACACCTCACGGACTTGACGCTCCGATTCACCGACGTACTTGTTGAGTAACTCCGGACCTTTGACATGCAGGAAATAGCTCCGAATCTCTTTCCCGGATCGATCTCCCAGCTTCTTGGCGATCGAGTTGGCCACCGCTTTGGCGATCAGGGTCTTTCCGCAACCAGGCGGCCCATAGAGCAACACCCCTTTGGGCGCACTGAGTTTGTATTCCGCGAAGACCTGTGGATGTAAAAATGGGAGTTCGACGGCATCACGAACCTGCTCCAACTCTTTCTGAAGACCACCGATGTGCGCATAATCGACATCCGGAACTTCTTCCAAGACCAGCTCTTCCGCTTCGGACTTCGGGAGTTTTTCGATCACGTAGCCGGAACGTACATCGTAGAGCAGATGATCTCCCACGCTCAGCCGTTCAGCCAACAAGGGATCGCCCAGATCAGCCACCTTCTCCTCGTCGAAATGCAGAGTGACCAAGGCCCGGCCCCCTTCTAGCACATCCTTGAGTCGAACGACTTCGCCTTGGCTGTCAAATCCCTTGACCTCCACCACATTGAGGGCTTCATTCAAGACAACTTCTCGCCCCTTCCGCAACTCAGTCCGGTTGATCGAGGGATGAAGGCTCACTTTCATTTTCCGCCCCGACACATACACATTGCCCGTTCCGTCTTCGTTCAGACTGGAAAAGATGGCGTAGCTCGACGGAGGCGCCGTCAGCTTTTCCACCTCAGCCCGAAGGGCCTCGATCTGAGCTTTGGCGTCTTGCAGCGTCGCGACGAGTTTCTCGTTCTGTTTGGTCGCCTGGTCGAGTTGGTAGCGAGATTGATACAGCCGACGGATCTCTTCTTCCATCGACTGAATTTGCACGCGAAGTTTGTCGAGCTCCCGAGCCTGTTCACTGTTCTTGTGAATCATCTCCCCCTCCCCCTCGGACAACCGCTTTGTAATCTTCTTGACAGAATCTCGGAGGGACCGGAGCCGGTTTGGCTGACTCTTGCTATCCGCCATAGTGAGACGATACGACCAGCTCGAAATATCGAGCCTAAGCGAGAGTACGTTTGGTGTGAGGGATTCTAACACCCGACCTAGGGGTGGTCAACTGCAACGGGCGTTCTGACGCGTCATGGACTCACGCGCCGTCACGTCACATCGTATCTACAACGCGTCCGTGAACTCTCGAACCGCTTCACCGATGTCATCACGAGTCAACAATGCGCCGATCACCGCTACTCCATGAGCACCGGCTCGGCGGACGGCTGCCACCCGGTCGCACGTGATGCCTCCGATGGCAAATACCGGGATGGATGATCGACGGCACACCTCGGCAAGCAATGCGAGTCCTAACGGAGCCCCGAATGATCGCTTGGACGGCGTATCAAAGATAGGGCCAAACACGACATAATCGGCACCGCTCTGATTCGCCCGCTGGACATCTTCGGCAGAGTGTGTGGAGATCCCAATCAATCGTCGCGACCCGATCAATTGACGAATAGGCCGTGTCGGCAGACTGTCGGATCGAAGATGCACCCCATCCAGATTGAGCGCCATCATAAGATCTACACGATCGTTGATCAGCAATGGTACCGAGCGCGGACTGCTCACGGCATAAATTTCCTGTGCCAGCAACAGAAGTTCACTCGTAGGCAGGTCTCGTTCTCTGAGCTGAATGGCCTGGAGGCCAGCTTCGATCGCACGATCGAGCAACGGGACAAGCGAACGGCCTTGAGTGTGGTGACGATCGGTGACTAGCAGAAGGCGGAAGTTAACGGAAGACATGTCGAACGCGCGTAAAAGGTGAAGAGTCAACCGTGAGGGGCACGATAAGAATCTCTTGCTTTTCCCCTCTCCACCTACCTTTCACTTCTCACATTTCACCCCTTACCGGCCTCACAGCATTCCTTCGATCGGACTACTCGCCGTTGCGTACAGCTTCCTGGGAATACGACCGGCCTTGTATGCCAGTCGGCCGGCCTGCACGGCATATTTCATTGCTTCCGCCATCGCAAGCGGATCTTGCGCACCAGCGATGGCGGTGTTCATGAGCACCGCATCGGCGCCTAACTCCATCGCAAATGCGGCATCGGACGCGGTCCCCACACCAGCATCGACGATGATCGGCACCTTGATCATTTCCATGATGATTTTCAAATTATAAGGATTGCGGATGCCAAGGCCTGATCCGATCGGCGCCGCCAACGGCATGACAGCGGGACATCCAACATCGACGAGTTTCTGAGCGACGATGGGATCGTCATTCGTGTAGGGAAGGACAATGAACCCTTCTTGAATAAGAATCTTGGCCGCTTCGATTAAGCCCGCCGTATCCGGGAACAGCGTTCTTTCATCGCCGAGCACCTCCAACTTCACCAAGTCGGAGACGCCGGCTGCGCGAGCCAGTCGGGAATACCGCACCGCATCTTCCACCGTATAGCATCCCGCAGTATTGGGCAGAATCGTGTATTTCTTCGGATCGATGTAATCGAGGAGATTCTCCTTCGATCGATCGGTGATATTCACGCGACGCACCGCGACCGTGACCACATCTGCGCCCGACATTTCAATCGCTTTCTTTGTCTCGGCAAAGTCTTTGTATTTTCCCGTCCCAACCCATAATCGGGACTTGAACTCACGCCCCGCAATAATCAATCGATCATCTGCCATGTTGACCTCTTGAGGATGATCCGCCTCCGATGAAACTCATAATCTCGACTCGATCCCCATCCATGAGCTGGCGCTGGCCGAATGCCGCGCGATCCAAAATTTCAAGATTCAGTTCCACTGCCACCCGTTCGGTCTTGATGTCCAACTCTGTCAATAAATCCGAGACCGTTGCACCACTACGCCAGGCCCGTTCTTCGCCGTTCACATGGATTTTAATGGCATTCTGCATGCCTATCATCCTATGAGACCGGAATTCGCCTTGTCAACAAATGGGCCTTGCGCGGATATCAAGAAAAACCGCACAATAGTGCGTCAAGAGTTTACCCATGCAGGACAACAACCAGCGTCTCGCGGCGCTCTTTCGATCCATGGCCGATCTCTTGTCGGCTCAGCGAGCGAACCCATATCGCGTGCGGGCCTATCGACGAGCAGCGGATGCGTTGCTTGCCCTGGAAGAAGATGTGGCCGCGGTCGCACAGCGCCAGGGACTGGAGGAAATTGACGGGATCGGCGAGGATTTGTCCAAAAAGATCGAAGAGTTTCTTGAGACCGGGACGATCCGTGCTTATGAAGAGCTGAAGACTCCACTCCCGGCGGAGGTCAAGAATTGGGCAACGCTTCCGGGACTATCCGACTCGCTCGTGACCTATCTATACTTTCGCCTCGGCATCAGAACACTCAAGGATCTCGAGCAGCTCATCCAATCTCATCTCCTTCGGACCCTGCCGAGTTTTGCCGGATCCGAAGACCGCCTACTGCAAGCCGTTCAACAACGGATGCAAAATCACGAGCCTTAATAGGCCACGGGATACCCCATACAGCACTGCCGCCCAGCATAACTCCAGGATGCTCAAAAAGGCTGTCCAGCAAGGCCGCAGCGAGCAGAGAGGCGAGGCGTACGCTCCGGTACGTGAGCCTCTGAGTGACGCGACCTGCCAGCGCGAAACGCTTCGTCGAAGGCAGGGAACGCCGTTGGCGGCCTTTTTCAGCGTCCTGTTACGACGCCTTGAGCTCCTTAAAGATCTTCCAGCTCTTCAGCAATTCCACAGCCTTCTGCAACTGCACATCCTGCTCAAGGGAAAGTTCTCCGCCCGCTTCTGGTAAGGCTGGTGGAGGCGTCCCGTTCTTCGATCCTCCCTCCTCGGGAGACTTTCCATTCTGTGGTACGGCATCCTTCCCCGTTGGAGGCTTGACGGCCTTCGGCTCGAGGTCCTTGTCTCCGGATTTCCCTTCAGGCCCTTTAGCGGCCACTGGAGCAGACAGCTTCACCACAATATCAGGAGTAATCCCCGTCGACTGAATGGATCGACCTTTCGGCGTATAGTACTTGGCAGTCGTGAGGCGCAGACCTGACCCATCACCCAAGGCCAAGATCGTCTGAACCGATCCTTTCCCAAACGATGTCGTTCCCACCACGAGACCTCGGCCCCAATCTTGGAGCGCTCCGGCGACGATTTCCGATGCGCTCGCCGAGCCCTCATTCACCAGAATAATGACAGGAAGGTCCTCCAACTGATCTTTTGCCTTCGCGACCCATTCATCCTTCTTGCCTTCTCGACTCTTGGTATAGACCACCAGCTTCCCAGTCGGCAGGAATTGTTCGGATACATCAACCGCCGCCGTCAGCAACCCGCCTGGATTATTCCGCAGGTCGAGAATCGCGCCCTGGACCTTCTGCTCTTTAAACTGCTTGATCGCTTTGGCCAAGTCCCTCCCTGTGGCTTCTTGGAACTGGGTGAGCCGGACATAGCCGAGGTTCTCGATCACCTTCGACTTCACACTTTCAATTTTGATGGTGTCCCGAACGAGGGTAAACACCAAGGGGTCTGTCGCACCATCTCGTTGAATGGTCAGATTGACTTTACTCCCCTTCGGCCCTCGCATCTTCTGCACGGCATCCATCAACGTCAAATCCTTGGTCGGATCCTCATTGACCTTGATGATGAAATCCCCCGCCTTGATACCAGCTCGATGAGCAGGGGTGCCCTCGATCGGAGCGATCACCGCCAATCGATTATCTTTCACACCGATTTGGATTCCGACTCCCCCGAACTCTCCTCTGGTTTCCACCTGCATCTCTTTGTACATCTCAGGGGTCATGTAGGCCGAGTGCGGATCGAGCGTCGACAGCATCCCGCGAATAGCACCTTGAATCAAATCTTTTGGCTTTGTCTCATCGACATAGTGCTTCTGCACCTGATTCAGCACTTCCGAGAAGGTCTTGAGTTCCTCGTAGGTTTCGCTGGCATGTCCGGTCCGCTCCCAGCCCTTCCCGATGATGACGCCACAGAGCAGGGCAAGTGCAATCATCGGCCCGACCACCCAAGATTTCCGACGCGGCTGCTGTTCCATCATCGTTTTATCCCTTCTTTCTTGCGTCGTCAGACCGGTTGGGTCTGGAGGCGCGGTCACGACTTCCCCTATCTCTTTGCCAGCCAGTGGAGCGGATCGACCGGCTCAGCTCCCTCACGCAACTCAAAGTATAATGTATTTTCTCCCGTCATGCCCGTATCTCCAGTTTCCCCAATCGACTGGCCTTCGACCACCTGCTCACCAACCTTGGTCAAAATCTTGGACGCATGAGCATACAGTGAGAAGAACCCGTTAGCATGATCCAGGATTATAACGAGTCCGTACCCTTTCAACCAGTCCGCATAGACGATGCTCCCGGGCATCACGGCATGAATCAGACTCCCCTCGGTCGTACGAATTTCGATCCCTTTGCGTTGAACATACGTGTCAAAGGTGGGATGTTTCTGCCGTCCGAAGAACGACACCACCTGTCCTTCGGCCGGCCAGGGCAACGCCCCGCGGACGCCACGTGGAAGCGAGGCCGTCGTGGGTGGATGCAAGGCCACGGCTCGCCGACGCGATTCCAAGTCTTGCAGCAAGTGATCCACCCGTGAGGCTGACCGTTCCAGCTCTTCGACCGCACGATGATAGGCATCTTTCTGATGCGTGATTTTTTTCAGATAGAGAGTTTTCTCTTTTTGAAGCACTCGAATGTCGGCGAGTTTTTTTTCGATGTTTTGCTTGAAGACCATCAGCCCATCTCGAGCGTCAGCCCGCTGACGCTCGGCCTGCTCCATTCGTGCCATGTCGGCCCGAAAGCCTTGCAGGAGTTCGTAGTCCTTCTGTGAGACAGCGGAGAGATACTGCCCGCGGCGTTGAAGGTCTCCATACGAATCCGCAGTCAAGAGCGCCTTCACGTACCCGAACCGGCCTTCCATGTACTGCACGCGAAGCCGGGCCAAGATGGCTTCCCGTCGCGATTGAACACTGGTCCGCGTGGTCACCAACTGTTCTGTAATTTCATCCAGCTCACGATCCTTTTGTCGCAATTTCCGATTGATGTCCTGATGATCTTGTCGATGGTGGACCAATCGTTCATCCAAGGATTGGAGTCCCTGCAACACGGATTCCCGTTTTTTTTCAGCAGCCTCTTCCCGCTTTCGTTTTTCTTCAATCTTGTCTTTCAGGGCTTCAAGACGCTTTCGCTCACGCTGAATTTTTTCGGCGAGAGGATCCGTAGCTGCCTCAATAGGCATGACCCACCCCCCGAGTGCGAGAAGCCCGGTCAGCAGGAGGAGAGGACGTCTCATACACGTCCTTCTCCAACGCGTAGAAGCGAGACCACACTGCCGGTAAACCCTAGTGCCGTTCCGGCCAGGACCAGCGCGAGACAAGCGGACAATGGGAAAAATGAAATCAGCCCCTCCATCTCGCTGAAACGGCTGATAAACTCAACCTGTTGCCGAAACAACTCAAACCCGACCTTGAGGATTCCCAAGGATAAGGCGCTTCCACAGGCTCCGAGCGCCGCCCCTTCCAGAAAATACGGGACGCGGATAAAGGTCCCGGTGGCTCCGATCGAGCGAAGAATTTCGATCTCTTCTCGCCTGGCAAACAAGGCCAGTCTGATCGTATTGCCGATGATCGTCACCGCTGCGGCAGAGAGGAGGATACCCACGCCGAGCGCCGCCAACTCAATATAGCTGATGAGCTCGGCCAACAGACTGATCCATTGCTGGTTATAGTCGACCTTTGCCACTCCTCCCATGGTTTGAACTTGTTCCACCCACTCTTTTATGGCCTCGGGAGAGCGAGAGTTCTGGGCCAGCGTCACGACGAACGAGGCCGGAAGCGGATTCTCGCCAAGCCCTTCGAGCAGGTGAGAATCCGCGGGGAATTGCGCGCGGAACTCTGTCAACGCCTGCTCCTTTGAGATATAGAGCACACTGCCTACCATGTGATCGGACTTGAGCATCAGTTCCAGTTGGAGACGCCCATCTCGAGAGAGCCGGTCCTCCAAATACACCATAATCTTGACGTCTTCCTGAAGCCATCCCGCCGCATGCTGCAAATTCACATAGATAAGGAGGAAGATTCCGACACAGGTCAATGTAAATGCCGTGGTCAAGATGGCAACAATCGTCGTCATGCGGTTCGTCCGCATGTTGGCCCAGGCCTCGCGAACAAGATAGAAGAGCCTCCTCATACGCCGACCCGCTCAGGCATCGCCCGTTCAGGAAGGACGACTCCTTGCATCAAGCTGATCACCCGGCAATTCACTTGATGCATGACATGATGATTATGCGTTGCCACGACCACCGTGGTACCCCGGGCATTGATCAGTTTGAACAGTTCAATGATCTCACCCGTGAGTTCCGGATCAAGATTACCCGTCGGTTCGTCCGCCAACAGAACGACCGGTCCGTTCACGATCGCCCGAGCGATGCAGGCTCGCTGTTGCTCTCCCGTGGAAAGACTACTGGGGGACTGGTCTCGTTTATGCTCGACGCCCACCGCCCGCAACGCTTCCGTGACTTTGCGCCGAATATCTTTTTCCGATACACCCTGTACGATTAACGGAAGTGCCACATTGTCGAATACCGATTTCTTCGGCAGCAACCGGAAGTCTTGAAAGACCGACCCCACCTTCCGTCGCAGATAGGGAATCTCCGACCGTTTCAGTTTCGTGACATTCTTGCCTTGAACAAACAGTTGGCCTTCATCCGGTTGCTCCTCTCCAATCAGCATCCGGAGGATCGTCGACTTTCCCGATCCGCTGGGGCCCATGAGCAATACGAACTCCCCCTTCTCGATCTCGATCATGACGTCGGATAGTGCCGGCCTCCGGTCATACCATTTCGACACATGGATGAGCTGAATCATTGCGTCCACGAAGACCCCTCTCGATAGAGATGAGACCTGTCACGACTCGGTGACATCGAACGCATTGGGGATGTGTTCAATCTGCTCCGGAGCTGATGGCTTCCCTTGGACCAAGACAACATCAAATCGACAGAGCTTGTCAGACCAGTGCCGCTGCGCCAGATACTGCGCCGCCAGCTTCGAGAGTTTCGCTCGCTTGCGACGATCCACTGCCGACAACGCGCCTCCGAACGCCTCAGTGCTCCTACCCTTGACCTCGACAAAGACGATGACACCCCGGTCATCCGCGACAAGGTCCAATTCACCGATTGACAACCGTACATTTCGGTCAAGGATACGATAACCCTTCGCGATCAAGAACTGCTCTGCCCACATCTCGCTGGCTTGGCCGAACCGGTGACGCGGGTCTGTAGAGAACATGGATCATGCCTCGGACAATGCGGGACCTGTCAGGTGAACCTCCCCCATCTTCCTGGCGCTCATGGCAAGTCTGACTGGAGCGAAACTTCGACGATGGATGGAACAGGGACCGTGGTGAGCAAGCCGTTCCAGATGTTCCGCTGTCCCATACCCTTTGTGCGAGAGGAACCCGTATTCCGGAAACATGTCATGATAGCTTGCCATCAGCCGATCTCTCGTGACCTTGGCCACGATAGAGGCAGCAGCAATCGAGATAGATAAGGCGTCTCCCTTGATGATCGGTCGTATCGGAATGCTGATACCGGGCAGACTCACGGCATCGATGAGTACATAATCGGGCGGCGGGACCAACTGCTCGAGAGCCCGCCGCATGGCAAGACGAGTGGCTTCAAGAATATTCAACTGGTCGATTTCCGCAACGTCGGCCCATCCGATTCCCGTTCCCACCGCTTGCTCACAGATCGCGATGTAGAACTGTTCGCGTTCACGCTCAGACAGTTGCTTCGAATCGTTTACCCCGACCAGCCGACTGCGTACGGGAAGGATTACAGCCGCAGCCACGACAGGTCCGGCCAATGGACCGCGCCCTACTTCATCAACCCCAGCAATACGGCGATATCCACGGAGTCGTGCTGCTCGTTCAAATTCATCAGTAGGTCCCATCAATCGCTCTCTACCGAGGGGCCAGCCAATCGACCGGCCATATGATGGAACGTCTGCGTAGAACTGACCTACGCCGTGGCCGCTCCTTCTTCGGGTGCCGCAGGCTGTGCCGAAGATTTGCTCTCTCCAACAAACTCCCGCTCCTCAACTTTAGCAAACCGCCCTTTCTTGCCGCGGAGATAGTACAGCTTGGCACGTCGAACGCGCCCCTGGCGCACGACATCGATCTTAGACACAATCGGAGAATGCACGGGGAAAATCCGCTCGACACCCACGCCGTACGAGAGTTTCCTGACCGTGAACATTTCGGTGTTCAAGCTGCCCTTTCTGGCGATGACCGTTCCTTCATACACCTGAATACGCTCTTTCTCTCCTTCCACAACTTTGACATGAACACGCACGGTGTCTCCTATCTCAAAGTGCGGAACGGTTTTTTTCGTCAATGATCGCTGAATTCGCTCCAACTGATTCATGTCCTCAACCCTCCTCCTCGCATATTAACGGGGCCGTCAACAGGCCTTCATTCATCAACTCATTCAACAATTGTCGATCCTCTTTCGTGAACATCCGATCCCTTAAAAGATCGGGGCGTCTGAGATACGTGCTACGCAAGGCCTGTTTTCGACGCCACAAGCGAATGGCCTCATGATGGCCCGACAACAAGACCTCCGGCACCGTGATGCCTTCGATCTCCGCCGGCCTCGTGTACTGTGGATACTCCAAAAGCGAATCAGAAAACGACTCATCGACGGCAGAGCTTGGATCGCCCAACACGCCTGGGACGAGCCTGGTCGTGGCATCGATCAAAACCAACGCCGGCAATTCACCTCCCGTCAGCACATAATCCCCGAGTGAAATCTCTTCAGGCGCCAGTGCAAGACGGACACGCTCATCCACGCCCTCATAGTGCCCACACAGAATCACCATTCGCCGAGACTCGGTCGCCAACTCTTGGGCATACGACTGTGTCAACGGACGCCCCTGAGGAGTCGGAAACAGTAACCGAATCTCCTCTCCTTGCGACTGAGCCTCGCTCCGCACTGCGGCAACCGCATGGAGAATAGGCTCAGCTTTCATGACCATCCCCGCACCACCTCCATACGGCGTATCATCGACGACCTTGTGGCGATCCGCCGTAAAGTCGCGCAGATTGTGGACCCGAACTGCGAGAAGCCCCTTGTCCTGGCCACGCTTGAGCATGCTCTGCGCCAAGACCGGTGCAAACATACCTGGAAACAGTGTCAGGACATCGAACCGTACCATCGTTACTCACCAAGCCCGTCGATCAACCGGACCATCATGATTCGAGCACTCAGATCAACCGCAAGCACGAATTCTTTCGCCGCCGGGATCAAAACCTCTTTGCTTCCATCGCGAATGACGACCAGAGGGTTGCCTGGCAATTCCCAAATCGCTTCCACGGTACCGAGCGACTCTCCTGCCTCCGTCCGGACGGCAAGCCCCACCAAATCACACTCGTAGTACTGTCCAGCCGGAAGCTCAGGAATGGCCCCGCGGACCGTCTGAATCAATCCTCCCCGCCAAAGACCGGCTTCTTCCGGTGTGGTGAACGCCGACAGCCCCAGAATAAAGCTCGTTCCCGCCCGCCTCACATGCGTGACACCAGTCTCCAGCGTCCGTCCGTTTGTCGCCAGAAGGCAGACACGCGTCAATCCTTCCAGTCGACCCGGGACATCGGAGAGGGAGCGGACCTTCACTTCCCCACGAACACCAAACGGCCGTTCGATCCGTCCCACCGTCACGGTTTCTGGTTGAGTCACCATCCCACGGTCAAGCTTTTGTTGAAGCCTTCTTCTGGGTGGACTTTTCAGCCGGAGCCTTCTTCTCCTTTGCGGACTTTTCCGCTTCAAATTGCTTCCAGACCCCCGCACGGCGCAGCAAGGTCCGCACAGTCACCGTCGGCTGAGCCCCTTGGTGAAGCCACGTCAGCACCCGCTCCTGCTTGAGCTCCGGCACACCCGCTTCTTTCAACGGGTCGAAAATTCCAAGAATTTCGATGAAACGGCCGTCGCGTGCTTTCCGCGAGTCTGCCGCCACCACCCGATACATCGGTCGTTTATGTCGTCCTGTTCGAGCGAGCCTCAAATGTACAGCCACAACGATTCCTCCTTTACACTGGTTCGAATCTTCTGAATCGATTACCGGGCACGCAAGAGTTGGGCGAGTTGCCGACGCCCTCCCGCACCGGTCATTGCCTTTGCCAACTTCTTTGCAGACAAGAATTGCTTGATCAGCCGATTCACATCCTGCACTGTCGTACCGCTTCCCCGTGCAATCCTTTTCTTCCGGCTTCCGTTAATAATCGTATGATCGCGGCGCTCTTTCGCGGTCATTGAATCGATCACAGCAACCACCCGGCTGATCTCTCGCTCGGGCTTATTCCCCTCCATCGCCTGCTTGAGCTTTTGTCCTCCAGGAAGCATGCCTAAGATCTGTTCAAAGGAACCCATGCGATTCATCTGTCCCAACTGGGTCCGAAAATCTTCCAGCGTAAAGGTATTGCTGGTGAGCCGCTTCTGCGCTTCCTCCGCCTGTTCCCGTGTGATGCTTTCCTGTGCTTTTTCAATGAGGGACAACACATCCCCCATCCCCAGAATACGGGAGGCCATCCGGTCCGGGTGGAACGGCTCAAGCGCATCGAGTTTTTCCCCAACCCCCAAAAACTTGATTGGCTTTCCCGTGGCAGCCCGAATCGACAAGACTGCCCCTCCACGCGCATCCCCTTCGACCTTGGTCAGGATAATGCCGGTGAGACCGACCCGTTGATCAAACTGACCGGCCATAGTGACCGCGTCCTGGCCGGTCATCGCATCGGCGACCAGCAGCACCTCATGAGGGGCCACGGCAGCCTTCACCGCCGTTAATTCCCCCATCAATTCATCATCAATATGCAAACGCCCACCGGTATCCAGAATGACCAGATCAAAGCCCTGTTCCCGGCCCCGATCCACACCGGCACCGCAGATCCGCACCACATCGGCTTGTGAAGCTTGAGTCTGATCGGCACGATGCACTTCGACCCCAAGGTCTCTTCCCAATGCACTTAACTGCTCTCCCGCAGCAGGGCGACGTGGGTCGGCCGCCACCAGCAGCACGCGCTTACCTTGATTCTTAAAAAGACGAGCAAGCTTTCCGCTGGCTGTCGTCTTTCCCGCACCCTGCAAGCCAACCATCATGACGATGGTCGGCGGTTGGGAATTGAGACCGAGTCCAACTCGATCTTGCCCCATCATCGCCCGGAGCTCATCCCAGACGACCTTGACCACTTGATGCCCAGGAGTCAGACTCTGCAGGACTTCCTGGCCAATCGCCTTTTCGCGCACACGATCGATAAACTCTTTGACAATCTTGAAATTGACGTCCGCTTCGAGGAGAGCAAACCGCACCTCCTTGAGCGCTTCAGTAATATTCTGCTCGGTAAGCACACCCTGCCCACGGAGCTTTTTCAGAACTTTTTCAAACTTCTCACTTAATGCATCAAGCATGACACTGTACCGCCGCACAGAAAGAGGCCACCGAGGCCTTGCACCAGACCTCTGATCACCTCGAAAATCCTAGAGAAAGAGCACCGGAAAGTGTATAGGACCACAGAAAGCAAGTCAAGGTCACCAGAAGTCAGTAGTTTTATTGACATGCCGAAACCCTTCAGATATGGTGCCTCTGTGAGAGAGCTCGACCTCACGACTCGCCTATAGAGAAGCCGTCAACGAGGAGAAGCCACGTGCGAAAATCGCCCTGGGTCTTGATCGTGTTTGTCCTCATCGGAGGTCTACTGGGTGGCATCCTCGGCGAAATTCTCCACGTGATGGCGCCTCAGGGCACCATCCAAAGTATTTTCTCAACGCATTTTATGCCCGGCATTAATCCACCCCTGACCGTAGATCTGGTGTTGATCAAACTCGTCTTAGGGTTCAGCCTCAAGATTAACATCTTGAGCATTCTCGGCATGTTCGTCGGAATCTATCTCTATAAGCACGTCTAATCTGTTGCCTGTAATGTCCGAAGTCGCAACGCCTTGATCCGATTCCGCAGCTCCGCTGCTCGTTCGAAGGCCAGCTCCTTCGCAGCCGCTTTCATCTCGACCTCCAGTCGCTGAATAAGCCGATCTGTTGACTCTGCACTTCCATACTCGGCATCGGGCTCCGCCGCAAGCGGCAGTTGAACGTAATCAAGGTCCGCCACCGCGTACTCAAGAGACGGGATCCCTTTCGTAATACCGACTGGCGTAATGCCATGGACACGGTTGTACTCAGCCTGAATCCCACGACGACGATTCGTCTCGTCGATGGCCTGTTTCATCGAATCCGTCACGCCATCTCCGTAAAAAATCACTCGTCCTTCGAGATTGCGTGCTGCCCGACCGGCCGTTTGGATCAACGCGCGGTAAGAACGCAGGTAGCCTTCCTTATCCGCGTCCAGAATCGCGACGAGGCTCACCTCGGGAAGATCCAGCCCCTCCCGCAGTAAATTGATTCCGACCAACACGTCAAACGTTCCGCATCGGAGATCACGGATGATCTCAGCCCGCTCAAGCGTTTTGATATCGGAATGGAGATAGCGAACCTTAATTCCCAAGTCGTGATAATACTCCGTCAAATCCTCGGCCATCCGCTTCGTCAGAGTCGTCACAAGCACTCGTCCCCGCTTGGCCACCTCCACACGAACCTGCCCCAGAAGGTGGTCGACTTGCCCTTTGGCCGGCACGACTTCGATCTGCGGATCCATCAACCCTGTTGGACGGACGATCTGCTCCACAACCTCATGACCTGCATGTTTGAGTTCGTAGGTGCCGGGTGTGGCGGACACATACACCACCTGATTCAGGCACTGTTCGAATTCCACAAATTTTAACGGTCGATTATCAACCGCCGACGGAAGTCGGAACCCATACTCCACAAGCGTCCGCTTTCGTGAAAAATCCCCTTCATACATGCCGCCGACTTGAGGAATGGTCGCGTGAGACTCATCGACGATGAGCAAAAAATCCTTTGGAAAGTAATCCAACAACGTGGGGGGCGCCTGGCCCGGGTTTCTTCCGCTGAGATGCCGAGAGTAATTTTCAATCCCGTGGCAATAGCCCATGGCTCGGATCATCTCGAGATCAAACTTCGTGCGCTGCTCAATCCGTTGCGCCTCCAACAGCCGTCCGGATTGTCTGAAATAGGCGACGCGCTCGTCGAGCTCCTCCTCAATGCCCGTAATAGCCCGCTCATAGCGATCTGGCGCAATGAGATAGTGGGTATTCGGGTAGATTGCAACCTTGGGCAGCTTTCCCAAGGACTTCCCCGTGAGCGGGTCGATTTGATGAATGGCGTCCACCGTATCTCCGAAGAGTTCGATGCGCACGGATTTCGCTTCCGACGAGGCAGGGAAAATTTCGATCACATCACCACGTGCTCGAAAGGTTCCGCGATGAAAATCCACATCATTGCGTTCATATTGAATTTCGACCAACTTCGACAAAAGCTTGTCTCGCCTCGTTTCGAGGCCGACCTCCAGATAAATCAGCATGTCATGGTAGACCTCCGGCGACCCCAGCCCATAGATACAGGAGACGGAGGACACAATCAGGACATCATTTCGTTGTAACAGCTCGGTCGTAGCGGAGTGACGCATCTGATCGATGGCATCATTGATGGAAGAATCCTTGGCGATGTACGTATCGCTCTGCGGGATATAGGCTTCCGGCTGATAGTAATCGTAGTAGCTCACGAAATACTCGACGGCGTTATGGGGGAAAAACTGTTTGAATTCCTGGTAGAGTTGCCCGGCCAGAGTTTTGTTGTGCACGAGTACCAACGTCGGCTTCTGGACACGTTCGACAAGATTGGCCATCGTAAAGGTCTTGCCTGACCCAGTGACTCCAAGCAGGACCTGATGCTTGGCGCCAGATTGGATTCCGGTCGTCAGTCGGTCGATGGCGGCAGGCTGATCCCCACAGGGCTTGAAAGGGGCATCGAGCTTAAAGGGTGGCACGACAACCTCCCGTGATGCGACGGAACAAAGGGCCGATCAGCATCAACATCCTCCCACCACTGCCCTCAAAAGTAAAAAGGGCCGCCGGAACCTCCGGCAGCCCCTCATCGACAACAAAACAGATCTCGCCTTAACCGCGACCGCCCCCAAATCCGCCGCGGCCGCCGCCACCGGAACGCGGCTCCTGAGGACGCGCTTCATTGACCGTCAAGGTACGTCCACCAAGTTGCGTCCCGTTCAACGCTGCAACCGCCGCCTGCGCTTCAGCATCGGACGACATTTCCACAAATCCAAACCCACGAGATTGCCCGGTAAACTTGTCCGTGATGATCCGGGCCGAGGCCACGGATCCATGCGCCGCAAACAAGTCACTCAGCTGCTGCTCGGTCGTTGAATACGGCAATCCACCGACATAAATCTTCGCACCCATCTGGCTCCTCCTTTGACACAGCGATGTTGTCTTGGACTCGAGAAAGCAACGAGGAAGGAATGGGCCGAAGACGTCAACACCACGGCGGCTTAGCTCTGGCTTCCGATCAGATTCCCGGGCTGGCCCAACACAACATCTATCCAGGCCTCATTACATTTTTCGCCGAACTTGCGCAGGCCTTTCACAAGTCGACGCTACAATCGTACCTCAGATGTAAAGACAAAGGCAAGTTTGAAGACACACTCAGGTTGCCAGTAGGCTCGCATTAGTAGGCCGGCGGCGGAGAAAGCGGTCGATGCGAAAAAAGTGGAATCGCGTGGAGACTATCAAAAAGCATCGTCGACTTATCTGACACAACAAAACCGACCTGCCCCAATCCCAACGTCTGGTCCTCAACGGAGAGCACGAGCGTGCCATCCACAAACACCTCGATGAAGTCTTTACTGATGATCGTATTGCGCTGCACTCTGATGGTATGCCAGTCAACCGGTTTCAGAGTGATAGTCGCTTGCCCGAGAATCGTTGCGACCCCGCCGGAAAGGCGAACGAATCTAACTTGTTGCGTGGCAAGGTCCACGGTCGCACCATAGAAATGGTTTGCATCACGTGCCCCGATCACCACTCCACCCGATCCAGCAGTCCCTGGGGAGGCATGCAACCGGACACTCACATCCGGATATTCATACTGCATTCCCTCGGCCAACAGCACCTGATAGCAGAATTGCCGACAACCCGACGACGCAACCAGCACATTGGGTGGAGAGGGAGCCGTGGGATGACGTTGCACCACCCACTCGGCAAGCGGCTCCTCACGGGACACTGCTTGCACAAAACCATGAGGCAGCCCTCCGATCGGCTCTTGATCGAACGCCCACTGCTGAAAGAGGCCACCCTTTGCCTGTTGTTTCAGATTGGCGGCCTTTTCCTCTTGCGTCTCTCGTTGAACACCGTAACTCAGGGAAGGCCCCGCCATAACAACCGTTCCTGCCACTACCAAGAGGCCCAGCGTCGCCAACGTTTGCCCTCCGATATATGACAGGCGAATCATCCTCAACACAGCTTGCCTTACTTGAGGTTTCCTGATTTCTTGATCTGAAGAATGTCACGTTGCAACCGGTCCCGCTCAGCAAGAAGGGTTCGTCGACGCTTCCACCGATCCCACGTCCACCACCGCAGTTTCTCCCGAAACGTCACTACCGGAGGCGCCGCACTTCCGGCTGGAGCCTGCTGGAAAGAATACCCCTCGTGAGTATCACGCTCCTCAAAAAACCGCCGGTACAAGTGATCGTACAATCCTTTTCCTTGCTCGCCCCCTGCCATCCTGAATCTCCATCCTCACAACATGGACGTCCGTCTTGCTCGCCGAGCGAATAGTACCTGGGCTCGGTACGGCTCTGCAACCGGCTTCCCTGCATGCTATGATCCATCGGTCAGCCACCGTTGCTCTCTGTGGCCCGGATACCATCATGAATGCCTTTGCACCCTTTCTGAATCGATTGCGCACCCCAATAGTGATCTGCGCTGCCATGACCTTCTTATTACAACCCCAGGTCCCGCTCGCACAGGCACCGGAGACGGCATTCCAAGCGGCCATGGAGTCACTTTCTCCGGAACGAATGGTGACCGACATTCGCACACTCAGCAGCCCCGAGTTCAACGGACGACAAGCCGGCACCAACTCGGACCTCGAGTCTGCACGGTGGGTGGCGCAAGAGTTTCTTTCGGCAGGCCTGCGGCTCACACGAGTGCACAACGGATCCCTGATCGTACCTTTCTTCACGGGGAAGGATGGTACTTCCTCCGGAGCAATGGCAACCCGGGTTCCGACTCCAGTACTCACGCCGGAGCCACTCTTACGAGTCGGAGCAACTGATCATCTGATCTCCAAAACGCTTGGCTTGGACTATCTCCCCATTTTTGATTCACCATCCGCAGAGATCCAAGCCCCGGTCGTCTTCGTCGGATATGGCATCGTTGATCCAACTCAACACATCGATGACTATGCCGGTGTCGACGTAAATAATTGCATCGTGCTGTTTCTGCGGGGCAAGCCGGAATATTACGCACAGGCCGTAAGCCACGCCGACAAAGTGCGGTATGCACGAGAACGTGGAGCGATCGGCTACCTGACGGCAACAGGTCCCATTCTCCATCCCTATGAAATCCGTCGCGGCGTCACTGGGGGTGCCAGTGCCTTCTACAGCCAACTGCCTCAGGACCAAGCGATTCCTGGCGCCTGGATCACTACCGCCCTGGCACAAGAGCTGCTTCAAGAATCGGATGGTACCGGTTCTGATCGCTTGCGTGTTTTTCAAGAGCGCCTGAACCAATCCACCTCATCACACGCAATCAAGACCGATCGGTTCGTATCGCTTCAGTGGAAGACAACGACGGAGGACGGACTTCTGATCAATGTGCTTGGAATGATCCCTGGAACCGGATCGGAAACAGTGATTATCGGAGCCCATCGAGATCACTTTGGCCGTCCCGGTGGGATTCTCTTTCCCGGTGCCGACGACAACGCCTCGGGAACGGCGGTCATCGTAGAGGTGGGACGGGCACTCGCCAAACTCGAGAGGCGTCCTTCCCGAACCATCCTCTTTGTCTCGTTCAGCGGAGAAGAACGCAACATGCTCGGCTCACGCCTGTACACCTCGCGCCCTGTCCTGCCGCTCTCCCTCACCAAGGCCATGATCAATATCGATCACGCTGGAGTCGGAAACGCACGACTCACCGTCGGGGTAACGGGAATCGAGAAGGATATTGCATTCGAGGCGGGCCAGTCTGCCGGCGTGAAGGAGAGGCTAGATCTCTATGGATTTTTCCCTGGTGGCGACCATGTCCCGTTCAAAGAAGCCGGAGTCCCGACCATCACCGTCGTCAGCGGCGGCATCCATCCACACTTCCATCAACCAACCGACAACGCCGACACGATCGACCCCAAGATCCTTAAAGCCGCATCTCAGTTTGTCTTGGCCTTGACGTGGCACCTGGCCTATGTATCAACGGATACAGGAGGCGAGTCCAGCACCACGTCTCCGCTCCCGCAGTAAGACGCCACATGCCCAACGGCAAGCATGAAACCGCGGAACGTACTCAAGGCCCGATTAGGGAAACGGTTCTAGCAATTCCGACTCAATCGGCGGCAACAAATCCGTCTGGCGCGGTGGAGGAGGCAGAACGGTTGGACTCCCGGCCTGATTCGCTCCTTGTATAAGCCCAATGGACAGTTGCGGACCAAAGGTCATCACGGCTCCGCTCCAGGCCTGACCCGTAGTCGGGTTTCGAAAGTTGTGCGATTGGAAGTGTTGTCCCGGTGCGTAGAGAAACCCCTGCGTGCCCTGGTTGTCGATATACAAACTTCCCCCCGGAAGCTTCAGCAGGGGCGAGACTCCGCCCGCGAACGACCGCACCCCCGAGGCACTCTGGGCCCACGCTGGCACAGCGACGCAGAAGGTGGCGGCGGTAAGCAAACACAGAAATACGCCTAATGAATTGATCCGAGTCATCCGAACGGATGCGTGTCGGACAGAGGGTCTGTGAATTTCCATGACGTGAAACATACAACACTTTATAGTATGCTCTTGTATCGCTCGTTGATCAAGGAGGCACGAATGAATGGTACTTCCTCGACTCGTATCTGTCGTCTCACGATCATGGTGGTCACAGGATGGGCATGCATGTCCCTGCCACACACGGCTTGGGGTTTGGACGTGACTCAGCCGCTTCCAACGGAGCGGCGTGAAACTGTGTCACTAGCTGATGCTGCAGTGCGGGCATTACAGAACAATCTCGATATCAGCATCAGCCGACAGAATCGCGAAAGTCGACTGGCTGACATCATCATTGAACAGTCGAAGTTCGACCCAAACCTGAGCATCAACGGCCAATACAACCGAACCGTAAATCCCCTCAATCGTCCTGTCTTCGGAGGAACTGGAGACTTGCTTGGTCAGATCACGACCTTCGATCAACGGAACCATTCACTGACGCTCGATGCACAGACCAACCTGATCACAGGCGGCAACTTGGACGTCAACTATAGCCCGGCGAGAAACAGCGTCAATCAAAACGTCGCACGCGGATTTCTATTCAACCCGGCCTGGACGGGAGGACTGGCGTTCACGTTCACCCAACCGCTGCTCAGGAACGCAGGAATTGCCATCAACAAGACCTTTATCAAGGTCGCTCAAAACAATGCGATCGTCGAACAGCATGTCTTTCGAGATCGAGTCATGACCGTCATCACTTCGGTGGAACAAACCTACTGGGAGGTGGTATTTGCGAATGACAATCTGAAGGTCGCCCAAGCCGCCTTGAAGGCCGCCGAAGAACTTTTGGCTGCCAACCGAGCGAAGACCAAGGCTGGGGTCATGTCGATCGTCGATGTTCTGCAAGCCGAGGCCGCAGTGGCCTCGCGAGTGGAGCAAGTGTTAGTGGCCGAGAAAGCCATCCGCGACCAGGAAGATCAACTACGGCGGCTTTTGAATCCCGGCGAAGAGGATCTTCGGCAAGATGTCCGCCTCACGCCGGTTGATCCTCCCGTCACCGTTCTTGAACCTCTGAGCCTGCAAGAGGCCATCGACACCGCCATCGAACAACGGCCTGAAATCACACAGGCCAAGAAAAATGTCGAAACCGGTGAACTCAATAAGCAGTTTGCGCGTAACCAGCTGCTCCCAACCCTTTCACTTCAAGGCACGATCGGACTTGCCGGCCTGGGCGGGGACTACGGTGAATCCTTCACCAGAAATTTCAGCGGCGACTTCTATAACTATGGAGCCGGGCTGGTGCTCAGCTATCCGCTTGGGAATCGAGCCGCCGTTAACACGTATAGTAAGCGCAAGCTTGAGGCACAAAACGCGGAGGTGACCCTCGCGAATGTGCGCCAGCAGATCATCGTCGGCATTCGTGAAGCGGTGCGCCGAGTTCAGACAGATTTCAAGCGGATCGAAACGACCCGCTCCGCGCGCATCATGGCGGAGAAACAACTCCAGGCCGAGCAAGAACGGCTGAAAGTAGGACTCAGCACGACACGCTTCGTACTCGAGTTCCAGCGGGACCTCGCAACCGCGCAGGGCAACGAGTTACGGGCGATCGTCGATTACAACAAGTCGTTGTCCAATTTGTCCCGGCACAAGGCGACCACCTTGGACCGCTATCACCTCGAACTTTCATAGCACACTCATGACACCCGAGCCCCATAGGCTCGTGCATGATCACGTTGTTGGTATGGGAGCCGCACTGGCGCTGCTCCCTATCGGAGCCACGCTCGGCTATTATGCTCTTCCTACTCCTCTCCAAACTCAGCTGCTTGCTCAATTCACCCCGCAGTTGCTGGCCTATCTGGCAATGGGCATCTGGGCTTCAGGCACATCTGAGATCGCAAGACAGCTGGGACTGGAGCGGGCAAAGTTCATCAATGGACTGAAGTGGGGGCTGCTGACAGGACTGATCCTAGGCTGCCTCAATACTTTTGTGATTCTGTCGCTCTACCCATCATTCGGTTACGACATCACTTTTTTGAAACAGACCCCTCACGGCCGGCTGCCTGTTTTGCTGATGGTACCCTGGTTCATCTGCTGCATCGCGTTCTTCATAGAGATCAACTTCCGCGGGTTCCTCTTGGGCCGCTTGGCTGAATTCGAACGGAAGTGGAGAGGGGATCACCTCGGCAGACAGCTCGCTCCCCTTGCACTGTTGGCGACAACGCTGGTGTTTACCTTCGACCCCTTCATGGTGAATACCTTTCGGCATCTCCATTGGATTGCCCTGTGGGACGGATTTGTCTGGGGAACGATCTGGCTCAGGACGCGCAATCTCTGGATCACCGTCGTCGCCCACGCCGTGGAGGTCATCATCATGTATAGTGCCGTCAGAACCGCCCTAGAATAAAGTCTGCGGGTGCAAATTCTTCTATTGGGATTATGGTGCAGAAACGGCCACAGGCCGCTATCATCTAACGGCGAGGTAAACCGGACTCATGGCTCGACCGACTCGGATTCGCGAACTCACAGTCTCGCATTTTTCACCATAATAGGCGGGCCAGAGAAAAGCCCCCTGGGAAGAAAACTCTGAAGGTGTTTCAGAAGGTCTAACGTACAGGAAGGAGGATTGTCGGTGAGTGATCTCGCAAAGTATGTTGTTTACTTTCTGTTGGGTGGCACAATCGTCAGCCTGTCCACCTACCTTGGGGCTAAAGGCAATTCTTTCCTCGCTGCCATGGCCAGTACCTTCCCCGCCATCACCGTCGCCACCTTCATCCTGCTGTACATGAATGGCGGTGGCGCACCCACCATCGACTACGCCAAGAGCCTCATGTGGTTTGTTCCACCCTGGATCGTCTACGTCACGGCCATGATCATAGGCATCCCGCGTCTCGGCTTCTGGCCTGCAATGGGTGGATCTCTTGTGCTCTACCTGGGCTGTGTGGGATTGGTAAGGCTTGTCATCCACTAAGGGGGCAGCTCACATCAAGGAATAATTCCGAAGTGTTCGCGAAGCACAGTGGCGACCTCTGAGTCACTCCCGACCACCGTTTTTTGATTTTTCCCATTTCGCCTGATACTCAACGAGTGATCGACCAAAGTCTTGCGCCCATCCTGTGTCGGCATCGTGCAAATCCGGTGCTGCATAAAGATCGATTCCGGCGAATGCGAATGGAAATAGCTGGCATACTGGTAGTCCACCGGCTGGCATGGATGTACAGAAAAGGAATAGAGGCTTTCCCATTCATCATGGATGAAACATTGAAGCAAGTACTCTTCTTGTTCTACCGACGTGAGTCGAAACCGTTCTGAACATTGTGTCGCAACATGCCCCACAACAAACGGGAACGGCTCCAACAGGCCATTCCCGCCAAATCCCACATCGACCAGCCATGATTGGCCTCCGACATGAACAAGGAGCGCTTGATGGCTGCGGGGATGCGGTGGCCTCGACCCATACCACACTCGAGCAATCAATCGAGTCACGGAAAACCCCATCGCCTCCAGTAGGAGACTGAACAATCCATTCAGCTCGAAACAGTAGCCACCACGCCGCGCCCTTACAATCTTCGCAAACAGAGCAGCAGGCTCAAGAGAGATCGGGCGGCCAAGGAAGTTGTCTAGATCTTCGAACGGCACGGTCAGCACATGAGCAAGGTGGAGTGCTTGCAGGGCCTCAGAAGTAGGGGAAGAATCGCCACGATAGTTGATCCGATCAAGATAGGCCTGAACGTCCATCATCGATTTGTGCTCATCAGAACCATGCACAAGAATTATAAAGAAAACCCAGAGATCAGGTCTACCTCCTAGCGAAAACGAAAGGAGTGCAGAGTCTCAGAATTCAGAGGATCTCTTCAGGAGTATGGTGAAGCCCTGAAGCAGGCAAGAACAAAGCTGGCAGACATTTCCAGCCTCCCGTTACTCCACAACCACCGCTGTGCCATTCGCACTGACCATCAGCATGCTGCTGTTCGTACCGATCGTCTCATAGTCGATATCGATCCCGACGATCGCATTGGCCCCCAAGTTCTTGGCTTGTTCCTCCATTTCTTCGAGTGCAATGGCCTTGGCTTTTCTCAGCTCCTTTTCATACCCGGCCGATCATCCACCGACGATATCTCGGATCGATGCGAACAAATCGCGAAAGATATTCGCGCCAAGAATCGCGTCGCCGGAAACTAGTCCCAGATACTTCACCGTTTTCTTGCCTTCAAGATTGTTGGTCGTCGACAGAATCATGTGCCCTCCATATGTTAAGTGTTCTTATCCTCTCATTCATGACAAGCAATCGACAAGTCTGTTAGTCGGTGCTCGAGTTGAGAATACCGTGCCAATGGCCTTTTTTATAACTGCACCAGCCTCACGAATTGGTCGCGCAGTACGCACTGAAGGACTTTGCACTTGAGAGACATGCGCCGATTATCATGATTACAAGTTGCCAGAGCAGCAATTAAGACCATCAGAGACGGTTCCTGGACCACCATTCAATAGTTGACCGCTCATCTTGAACAGCACCAGTTGCGTAGCACCAGCGGCAGACATCTCAACGGTCATCAGCTTGCCAGAGCAATGAATACTGTATACAATACAGCATTCGTCGCTAGGGAGGATCCCATGGCTGTCAGATTGAATATCACGATGGACGAGGATATTTACGCGAGACTCAAGCAGGAGGTGCCTCCGAAGAAGATCAGCTCGTTCATCTCCGCCGCCGTTCGGGCAAAGCTGCATCCCGATGCAAAGACTCTCGATGCCGCCTATCGTGCTGCCCGGAAAGAGCGCTGGAGGAAAGAACTGGAGGACGACTGGAAGCACACGGAAGGCGAAGGATGGCCCGCGTGAGGAAGCTGCCCCGGCGAGGGGACGTCTACTGGGTGGCCTTGGATCCGACAATCGGATCTGAAATCAAAAAGACCCGGCCTGCGGTGATCGTGTCCAACAACTCGTGTAATACCTTCGGCTCTCGCGTCGTGGTGCTCCCGCTGACCAGCCATGTCGAGTCGGCGTATCCTGGTGAAGCCCTCGTTGTCGTCAACGGTAAGCCCGCTCGGGTATTAGGCGACCAAATCCGGTCATTGGACAAATCCCGATTGCGATCGAGAATCGATACCTTGAGTCAGGAAGAACTGGCCGCCGTCGACGAAGCGCTTCGCATCACCCTTGCCTTGCAGCCTTAGGCTGTGAAGAAACCTTCTCAGAGCCTTTCCTTCGTAGTGCTACACAGTAAGAGACCCGGCATTGAGGACAACCCCTCGCATATTGCGTAGCACGACCGGCAGCAAGATACCATGGCAGCGGCGGGGCCGTCGGCATGACCAACCAGCCCCGATCCGCCTCACCCCAGGCCCTCTATTCGGCGCTCCTGCTCGCGCAGCAGACCGGGAAACAAGCTCATGGACACCCGCTGCCTCACCCGTTCTGTCCGTGAACAGATCGGCTCTGGGCCGGCACGATGACACTATGCCGTGCGGGCGGACTGAACGAGACGGAAACCCAGGTTGTTGTTCCGGTTGTCGGTGTTGTTCCTGTTCCGGTTCGACGTACGTAGATTCTCCGGTTTGTTGTTCCAGGAACCACCGCGGATCACGCGCTGGTCGTCTCTTGCCCCATTCCCCTGGTGAACACAGCCTGGGAGAAGATGGCCCGTCGAAGCCCCTCGGTATCGGCATGTTGCGCATGCCCGATCCAACTCTGAATTGAGGCCACAACCGTGTCCCACTCCACACGTCCCGCTCGATAGCCCTGTGCCATGTGGCGAAGTTTTCGCGAGAACCGATGCCCGTTATCGCTCCGCAACCGACGCTGGGCAGGATAGACGAGATATCCAAGCAAGTTCAGCCCGTTGACCACGGGTGAAATCTGCGCCTTACGGGGATGCAGACGAAGCCGGTCGCTCGCAAGGCGCTCATGGACGGCTGAACGAATCTCGGTCAATCGAGACTTGTCACAATCCAGCACTACCATGTCGTCCACATACCGCAAATATGGTCTCACCTTCACCACCTGTTTCATGTAGTGATCAAAGTCGTCCAGATAGAGATTGGCGAAGAACTGACTGGTCAGGTTCCCAATTGGAATGCCGGTTCGCCGCTGGGCGTGTAAGATTAACTGTGTAACTGGTTATCATGCCTCTGCGAGAGAGGCGGGAGGATTTGATGACCAAACACGACACAAGAACAGATGCGTTGCTGGATGAATTATTACAGGGCTGTGCGTCGCCGGAAGAGATTCTGGGTGAACATGGGTTCCTGAAAGGCCTCACCAAGCGGTTGGTGGAACGAGCCCTGGCCGCCGAATTGACCACCCACTTGGGGTATGCGCCTCCTGCCCGTCCGCCTTCGAAACCAGACAATGCTCGAAATGACAGTAGCCCGAAGACGGTCCAGACTGAGCAAGGGCCGATCGACTTGGCGGTACCGCGAGATCGGGCGGGTACGTTTGAACCGACCGTGGTCAAGAAACGACAGCGGCGGCTTGAGGGGTTTGATGACAAAGTGCTAGCCCTCTATGCCCATGGGCTCACGACACGGGAAATTCAAGGCCATCTTGAAGAGTTATATGGGACGGAGGTGTCGCCGACACTCATCTCCACCATTACCGATGCGGTCTTAGAGGATGTGCGCCTCTGGCAGAGTCGTCCCCTGGAACCGGTCTATCCGATTCTCTATTTCGATTGTCTCTTTGTAAAATCGCGGCATGACGGAGCCGTCAAAACCAAAGCGGTCTATGTGGCGCTGGGCGTCACCCTAGCGGGGGAAAAAGAACTCTTAGGCCTCTGGGTCAGTGAGACCGAAGGAGCCAAATTCTGGTGAGCGGTCTTTACGGATCTCCAACACCGAGGTGTCAACGATTGCTTCGTAGCCTGTGTCGATGGGTTGATGGGGTTGCCCGAGGCGTTGGAGACAATCTTTCCACGAACCCAGGTGCAACTCTGCATTGTGCATAAAGTCCGACAATCCTTACGGTATGTAGTGTGGCGGCAGCGGCGTGCCGTGGCCCGGGATCTGCGCGCTATTTATGGAGCGCCAACGGTCACGGAAGCCGAAGCAGCCTTGGAACGCTTTGCCCTGACGTGGGATGCGCACTATCCCACAATCAGTACGAGTTGGCGGCGGGATTGGACGCGGCTCACGGTCTTCGTTGACTATCCTCCAGCCATTCGCAAAGTCCTATACACCACGAATGCCATTGAATCCCTGAACTATTCGTTGCGGAAAACGTTGAAAAAACGTGGAGCATTTCCCACAGATGACGCGATCCTCAAAGTCCTCTATCTAGGCCTGCAACGCATCGCCAAAAACTGGACCGCCCCGATTCCGGAGTGGAAACGGGCACTCAATCAATTTGCCATGATCCTAGGAGACCGTGTGCCGACCCGTGATTAACCACCATCAGTTACACAGAAAACTTGACACGCCCT
>JAHBWO010000029.1 GCA_019636945.1 Nitrospira sp.
TTGAACAGTTATTCCGTCTATGTGTTGGGGGAAGTGACCAAGCCGGGTAAGTACCAGGCCAAATCCTACATCACGTTACTTCAGGCCATCTCGATGGGTGGAGGTTTTACGGAATACGCAAAGAAAAACAAATTGCAAATTATTCGTAACAAGCTGAACGGCGAAAACAAGCTCCACGAAACCAGGATTCCTGTTCGCTATGACGATCTCTTGGCTGGAGACGGAGGGCCAGGCAACATCGTTCTCCTCTCCGGCGATACCGTCGTGGTGCCGTAAATGGCCACTGTGCGAGAAGTGATCTCTGCAACGTCAGTTGCGGTCACGATGCTTCTCATAATCTTTTGGGACATGGTAACTAGTTCGCCTGCCAAAGCTGAACTTCGGCTTATTCCTTCGATAAGTCTTTCTGAAAGGTATGACACGAATATCTTCTATGCTCCAACAGAGCTTATTCCGAAAGGAGTCAAGCGCGACGATTTTGCGACGATTCTGGGAACTCAACTTCAGTTGTTTGAAAGCAGGCGTGATGGATACACCAAAATAACCGCCGGCTTAACCGGTACGGGGTATGCCAATAATCCTGCGTTAAATTATGTGGCTACTCAAGTCGACGGCGTGGCCAAGCTGGACGACCTAATCGGTCAGCTTGTTGACGGGGCGAGATTAACGCTGGCGGACAACTTCCGATACACCCCCCAGCCGCCGGGATTTCTCGCAGGCGACAAGGCACCCAGTGTAACCGATCCCTTTATTAGAGGCATTCAGGTATATCGTGCCAATAGCATCACGAACACATTTAGTGCTGCCGCCGCTTATCCAGTGGCACGAGGACTGGATCTACGTGGTGACTATGCGTTCTCATTCATCAGGTTCGGTACTCCGCAGATAGGTACGGGAATAGGTTTTTTTGATACAAATGTCCATAGTTGGTCTGTTGGACCTGGTTTTAGGATCAGCGATCACCAAAACTTCAATATCTCCTATCTTTCGAGTAAGACGGATTTCGTCGGAACCGGGAGTCGCTTTGAGTTTGAAACACGGGGACTCGCTGCTGAATATCAAATACGTGCTCCTACGTGGACTGCAAAGGCAAATATCGGAGCTAATGTGCTTGATCCCGGCGATCGCATCTTCCCAATTGGCTCGCTTTCTCTGACAGGAAAATTCCCCCAGATACCGACCGTGCAAGTGATGCTGACTCGTACGGTCGCGCCGCTGTTCTTTGGTACGTTCGGAGCGATGATCAGTAATGTTGTGAGCGTCTCAAGCCAATATGATTTCTCTAGAGTACTGAGCATGACCGGCAGTGCCAATTATGCGATCAATGAATCTGCTCCGATAAAGACCACCACATTCAAATCCGTTGGAACATCTGCCGCGCTGACCTATAAGTTAACTCGAACGTGGGCAACCACTTTGTCTTATGAGTACAGCAAACTCGACGGCGATCTTCAGGGACAACCCTACGTCGTCGACCGTCACGCAACCATGTTTTCCCTCACCGCCAGGTGGCCGTGAAGGCACACCGATGCGAAGTCTTCTCATATCCCAAGGCAGTGGGGCCAGTGCTAAAAATCGGCGTTATCTTTAGGCGCCCCTGCGAGGGCATACATCTTTTTTCGAATAGATGAAGGCCATGTCTGAAAAAATTAAGACCGCCTGGATTGTGTCGATCGTGCTCATGTTTCTTCTCTGTTTGGTCGAGTTATTCTCGTTAACTTTTCTTCACGCATGGGATCTAGCTAGGCCGTATTTGGGAAGGCCTCAAGAACAATTAGGTTTCAATCAAGGTGAAGAGCAAAAGCAAGTATTTTCCGAGGTTATGAACTTTAAGCATTATCACTACAAGGCATTTGTAGAGTGGAAAAATACGGAATTTAAGGGGAAGTATCTGAATATAGACGGCGATGGTAGACGTGTAACGGGTTTTGAAGCTCAAAATCCTCTGGTGCCCACATTACGATATTTCGGTGGCTCTACCATGTGGGGATATGGCGTGACTGACAAATCTACGATACCTGTGCTGATCGGGAGTAAAGTAACGCTCAATGCCGTGAATTACGCCGAGCAAGCATATAACAGCAGGCAATCTCTGAACGTATTAATTGAGCACTTAGGCGCCATTCGACCTGGGGATCTCATTATCTTTTATGATGGCGTCAACGATTCTCATAACTGTTTGCGGGAAAACTCCACGAACGGACATGTAAGAGAACGGTATATCGAGGATGCTCTGCTCAAAGCACGCATGTTGGAAGAGGGATTAGCTGAAGATATATCAGTGGGAAAGCTCCTTTGGAAGCTTTATCAAAAGACCAATTTATACCAGCTGATTCTGAAGGCGAAGCGGAAGGTGCTCAGTGGCGAGATGGCAGTCGATGATACTACCCCCGGCTCGGACCACTTTGTCTGTAATGATCAGGCCAAGGCGGAAGAGGTCGCCAATTTTTTGGTCACAAGTTGGAAGGCCGCAGAGACTATTGCGCAACGGGCTGGAGCACATTTTGCCTGCGTTCTCCAGCCGAATCCATACACGTTGAGCATGCAGCCGCACTTCTATTCAGAGGGATTGGCTCAAAGCTCAAAGACCGTTTATTCGAAGGTGAGGGAGAAAGCAAAGGGGTTAGAGTGCTTCGTCGACCTCTCGGAGCTATTAACGAGCGACAACTATTTTGATGCGTGCTGTCACGTCAATCGTCGTGGAAACGAAGAAATAGCCGATCTCCTGATCTCGAAAGTTATTGGGCCAAGGACGAAAGGCGCAACGGACGTTGCGCAGCGCCTGAGGGTTCCTTACACACCAGACCGCTGATGACCGAATCCGAATGTCTGACGTCGAGTTTCCTCCCAGAAGCTTGGGGGCAGAGTTCTGAAAAGAGGAATTTAATGAACGGATACACAGCTGCCAAGCGTCCTCTTGAGGATGCGGGCCTAACTCTTCCTAAGAAGATTCTCAAACCCTCAGAGGGGTGGAATGCACTCAATTTGCGTGAACTATGGGATTACCGTGAACTGCTCTACTTCTTTGTGTGGAGAGATGTAAAAGTTCGTTACAAGCAAACATTGCTGGGAGCCAGTTGGGCAATTTTGCAGCCTGTATTTGCTATGGTGGTCTTCAGTTTGTTTTTTGGTAGGTTAGCTCGCATGCCGTCTGACGGCATCCCGTATCCGCTATTCGTTTTTACAGGACTGGTGCCCTGGATGTTTTTCGCAAATGCCATCGGACAGGCATCAGAAAGCCTGGTGGCAAACTCAAATCTTATCAAAAAGGTTTACTTCCCGCGTCTCTGTGTGCCGTTGGCAAGTGTCCTAGCGGGTTTGGTGGATTTCGGCATAGGATTTATTGTGTTGCTCATGCTGGTCGCCTGGTATGGGGTCGTTCCTTCTGCAACGATCCTTCTCGTGCCCCTCTTTCTTTTTCTGGCAGTGCTTACCGCGCTTGGAGTGACGACTTGGCTATCGGCCTTGAATGTTCAATACAGAGACGTACGCTACGTGATTCCATTCCTTGTGCAGTTTTGGCTTTTTGCCACTCCAATTGCTTACCCAAGCAGCCTGCTCTCAGATCCATGGAGAACCCTGTACGGCATCAATCCGATGGTAGGCGTCGTGGAAGGGTTCCGTTGGGCTTTACTTGGAACACAAGTCGATCCCGGTCCTATGTTGCTGGTATCAGTAATAGTCACATTGTCGGCTACCATCACCGGTGCATTCTATTTCAGACGAATGGAAAAGACTTTTGCGGATAGGGTGTGAGGATTCAATGAGTAATCTAGCGATTCGTGCCGAGGCACTTGGGAAACAATACAGATTAGGGCAGAGCCACGCTGGATATCGTACTCTGCGCGAGAGCATCATGCGCGCTGTAGAAGCCCCTTTCCGGGGTGTGAAAGGGATACTGGCCTCGACTCCGCGCAAGTCGAATCGAGACGAAACGATCTGGGCATTGAAGGACGTGTCTTTCGAGATTCGGCCGGGTGAAGTTGTTGGGATTATTGGGCGGAATGGAGCGGGGAAAAGCACCTTGTTGAAAATACTCTCAGAGATTACTGAACCCTCGGTTGGAAGAGCTGAAATTCACGGGCGGGTCGGTTCGTTACTAGAGGTCGGTACTGGCTTTCATCCTGAGCTGACCGGACGCGAAAATCTCTACCTAAATGGCGCCATCCTGGGAATGAAGCGAGGCGAGATCGAGAGAAAGTTCGATGAGATTGTCGCGTTTGCTGAAGTGGAGAAATTCATTGATACGCCAGTTAAGCATTATTCCAGCGGGATGTATCTGCGGTTGGCCTTTGCAGTGGCAGCGCATCTCGAGCCGGAAATCCTAATTGTCGACGAGGTGCTCGCGGTGGGCGATGCAGCGTTTCAAAAGAAATGTCTCGGTAAGATGGGAGATGTTGCAAAGAATGGCCGCACAGTTCTGTTTGTGAGTCACAATATGCCAGCAGTCACGCGACTGTGTGACCGCGCCATATATTTGCAGGATGGCGGTATCGTGGAGGATGGTAAGGCGAACCAGGTGGTGAAGTCGTATTTGCAATCAGGACTGGGCACAACAGCTGCTCGTGAATGGTCGGATCCCCGCAAGGCCCCGGGAGGAGAGATTGCCAGGTTGCTCGCTGTCCAGATTCGTTCAGAAAACGGGAGGTGTGTGGATTCGATTGATATCAGGCAGTCTGTCGAACTAGTGATGGAGTATGAGGTGTTCAAATCGAACTACCGGATGCTGCCCATGTTTCATTTGTACAACGAGGATGGCGTCCATATCTTCTCCGTTGTGGATAAGGATCCCGTGTGGAGAGGGAAAACTTTCTCGAAAGGATTGTTTCGAAGCATTGCTGTGATTCCAGGCAATTTTCTGTCCGAAGGAACGATGTTTTTTGACGCGGCACTGACCACCTTGGATCCCACTATTTGGCAATTCTATGAGCGACAGGCAGTGGCCTGTCAGATTATAGATCACCCGGATGGTGCAACTACAGCACGAGGGGAATGGGCGGGCCCGTTCGGGGGAGTGGTAAGGCCGTTACTTAGATGGAAAACGGAATCTATCAAAGTCGGAAAGTCCTTGCCTTCTTCTGCAGTGTCCTCGGGAGTGGGAGCGCCTCAAAAGGATTCCGAATAACTTATTCCCCGGGGATAGATATGGTGTAGGCGTGATTAATAATATTCGTGAAGCCGAGTGTGCATTCTGCGGCGGAAGATCGGTTCGCCGACTCAAAACTACCTCCCGCCAAAATATCCTTGGCGAATATAGGCGGATGTTCGATCTGTCTTTTTCGCCTGAAGTCCTAAAGGAAAACTTTTCCTTCAATGCGATCGGTACGGTCGAATGCCAGATATGTCGTACCATCTCGTATGACGCACGGCATGTTGGAACCGGGGATTACTACGAGTGCCTGGACCGTGGGCTCCCCTGGTACTACGCCCCTACGCGCTGGGAATATCCTATCGTCGCGGAGTTGCTCGGAAAGGAGCGCTGGCATTCATTTCTTGAAATCGGTTGCGGGGCGGGACACTTTCTTCGGCTGGCCAGGCGGCATGGAGCTGAGGGGCATGGTTGCGAGATGAATCTGCGGAGCGTAGCCGTGTTGCGAAATGAAGGATTCCGTATTTTTACAGATTTGGAACAGTGCAGCGAGCGATATGACGCGATCCTCATGTTTCAAGTGCTCGAGCACGTAGTTGATCCCTTTGCTTTTCTGCAAGCGGTACGGAGGAACCTCAAGCCGGGTGGCGTATTGGTGGTTTCAACGCCTGTGAGACCTTCGTGTGCGGCTCTTACGGCAAATCCGTTATTGCTTCCACCGCACCATCAATGGCTGCCGACCCTAAGTGCCTTTAATCTACTATCGGCCAGGCTGGGACTTCACTGCGAATGTGTTCTTTCCGAACCTCCAGATGCTGGCCACGTAACGTATGCGTTGAAAAAGTGGTGCGGTCGATTTCCTCACGCTTGGCGTCTGAACTTTGTGTGGAATGTGGCCGGAAAAGTAATTCTAGATCTGGCTGCCAGATTTGGATGTGAGTGGACAAAGGTGGGGCATACGGCAATGGCTGTCCTCCGCGAGACCGAGTAGGCACATTAGCCTAGGATATGCCTCAGCTTCGTAAACTCCATTTGAGGGAAGGCCTTTCTCAACTGAGTTGACACCCTTGGCGAAGGATTACAGGGTTGTAAGAACCAATGACATTACAGATGCTTTATCAGAAGACCAGAACTCGAATTCGGGCTTACGTCAATCACTCAACATTGAAACGCCCGATCTCTCTTCAGCCGGAAGGTCGTTCGAAAGGCGAGGTACTGCTCTCGTACTTTCAACAGCCGTTTCTCGTGGCAAACGGCCAAGGTATTCTCAATACTCACAGTCGCTACTGGGAGTCATATCAGATCGCAGACACTTTCCTTCGATTGGGGTATGCCGTCGATGTTATCGATTGGGACAATGGCGTCTTCACGCCGGCCAAGCCGTATCGTGTCTTTGTGGATCCTCGACACAACATGCAGCGGTTGGCTCCAATGCTTCCCAAGGATTGCACCAAAGTGTTTTACATCGATGTGGCACATACGATTTTCAATTCGTGGGCAGAAATGCAGCGTCTCCTCTCCCTTCAGCAGCGACGAGGCATGACACTGCAGTGCCGGAGATTCGAAACTCCAAACTTAGGAATCGAAGTTGCCGACTGTGCGACCATGTTGGGCAATGAGTTCACCCGCAAAACATTCGAGTATGCCAATAAGCCGATCTACGCGGTGCCCATGACACCCTGCAAAGAATTCCCTTGGGTTGCCGAAAAAGATTTTGATGTTTGCGGTAGGAATTTTCTCTGGTTTGGCAGCTACGGCCTCGTTCACAAGGGGCTGGATTTGGTATTGGAAGCGTTTGCGCAAATGCCGGATTGCCATCTTACCGTCTGCGGCCCCATACAGAACGAGCACGATTTCGTGGAAGCCTATCGAAAGGAGCTGTACCAAACTTCCAACATTAAGACCATCGGTTGGATTGACGTGATGGGGTCTGAGTTTCTCGAGCTGGTGAAGAGCTGTGCCGGTTTCATTTATGCCTCTGCGTCCGAGGGCCAAGCCGGGGCTGTAGTGACTTGCATGCATGCAGGTCTGATCCCAATCATAAGCTATGAGTGCGGCGTTGATGTTCCAGAAGGTGCCGGCATCATATTGAAAGAGTCGTCAGTGGAGAATATCAGACAGGCTGTTGAGCTATTAGCAGCTCGCCCAGCCAACGAGTTGGCGGCACAAGCCCGTGCTAACTGGGAGTACGCCAGGGCACACTACACCAGAGAACAATATGCAAAGACCTATCGCGGTATTGCAAAGGAGATCCTTGGCATCGCCTGAAGGTTCATCCGGTAGACTGTAATGTCATTCAACGAGCCAACATATCGGCAACAGCTTTGCGAAGATTGGCGTGCCCATGGCCGAGACTGGACGAAGCCCGGCTTTAGAGCAATTGCTGTTCATCGATTCGGGAATTGGGCGCTTGCGTCAAAGTCCCGTGTGATTCGAAAGCTTCTCTGGCTCATCTATCTGTCCCTCTTTCGGTACATCAGAAACCACTATGGAATCGAGGTGCCATTCTCGACATCGATTGGGCGGCGCGTGATTCTAGGGCACCAGACCGGCATTGTCATTCATCCTTATTCGGAAATCGGGGATGATTGTCTTATCCGTCAGAATGTGACGATCGGAGCAGTGAGTGATGAACGTTTCGATGACGCACCCATCCTTGGCAACGGGGTCTCAGTGGGCTGTGGAGCGGTCATCCTTGGAAAGGTAAAGATCGGCACCAACGCCGTTATCGGTCCCAATGTGGTGGTAATGAGTGACGTGCCACCGAATGCAAAAGTGTTCGCTGACCCTCCGCGGGTAATGCAGATATCACGTGGACTCGTGAAGTCACACGATCGCAGCAGGACTGGCCAGCAGCCATGAGCAGCGACGAAACCACTTTGGGAGGTGTCGTGGAAGGGCATCTATCTATGGGCAGGGTTGCGTTCAGAGAGGGAAGGGTCCAGGAGGCCATCGAATCCTTTCTCATAAGCGCGCGTTCCTTGCCTTCGGCTGAAATCTGTGTGGAGTTGGCAAGCTGTTACGAGCGGATCGGCGAGTACTCCTCAGCCTGCCGATGGGCCTGCCGGGTGGTCGACCTCGCGGACGATTTCCCCACATGGCATCGAGCGGGTTCTATCTTTCAGCGCTGTCGAAAGCTTCACGGTAGTAGCAGCGAAGGCGCATTGCGTGTAGCGGTGTTAGGAAGTTACACCACCACTCAGTTCACCAAATTGCTGCCAATGACTTTGGGGCGTCAGGCCTTCGAATCCGAAATCTACGAGAGCGCCTACGGGCAGGTGGATCAGGAAATTTTGCACAGCGGCAGCGAACTCTATCGATTTCGCCCCGACATCGTGGTGATCGTACTTCACGAGGGGGCCATGCATCTCTCTGAATGCAGTGCTTCGCCAAAGGATGACGTGGCGACCGAGGTCGCGCGATGGACGAATCTGTGGAGTATACTTCGGAGCCGAACCAACGCTCGAATTGTTCAGCACAATATCGCAGTGTCCAGTTTTGTGAGCATGGGACACCTGAGCGCGAGGGTTCCTGGGTCTCGCTACCGAATGCTTCATGCCGTGAATGCTCAGTTGGGTGAACATGCAGGTGCCGATGTCTCGATCGTCGATTGTGAACGGCTGTCTGCCTGGATTGGAAAACAAAAATATTTTGATCCTCGGTACTGGCACCTGTCGAAGCAAGCTGTTGCGCTTGAAGCGTTGCCTCTTCTCGTAAAGCATACCGCGTCCGTGATCAGTGCCGGAATGGGGCGCAATCGGAAGTGTCTAGTGTTGGATTTGGATAATACGCTCTGGGGCGGAGTTATTGGTGAAGACGGAGTGGCGGGGATTGTTCTGGGGCAGGGAGCCGAAGGAGAGGCCTACATCGCCTTTCAAGAATATGTGCTCGGTTTAAAACGGAAGGGCGTGATACTCGCGGTCTGTTCGAAAAACAACCATGCCGATGCGATCGAGCCATTCAGGAATCATCCTGATATGCGTCTGTCATTGAACGATTTTGCCATATTCGTGGCCAACTGGAGTCCCAAAGCTGAAAACATTCAAATGATTGCGGAGCACCTGAATCTTGGCTTGGACGCGTTTGCTTTCATCGATGACAATCCTGTGGAATGTGCGGCCGTTCGGCAAGCGCTGCCGGACGTAGATGTCATTCAGTTGCCGCCTGATCCCGCAGACTTTGTCAGGACCCTGGCCGAGTATCTGTGTTTCGAGAGTGCTTGGTTGACGCAGGACGATGCGAATCGAACGGCGCAGTATCAAGCCAGAGCCCAAGCACATCAGTTGGAAGCAGAAGCCAGCTCAATCGAGGAGTTTCACAGTGCCTTGCTCATGGAAGCTGTCGTGTCGCCGTTCCACGTCATTGACCTTCCTCGGATTGCGCAACTCGTAGGTAAGACGAATCAGTTCAACGTCACCACCAAACGTCATAGCGTCGCGCAACTGCAGGATTTCATGCAACGGCCAGAATGCGTGCATCTCTCATTGCGACTAAGAGACCGATTGGCCGACCACGGTCTTGTTGGCGTGATCATTGCTCTGCAGGAAGGATCTTCGTTGGTCATTGATACGTGGCTTATGAGTTGCCGGGTCATGGGAAGAACCGTTGAGGCTGCGATGTTGTCCGTCTTGTGTCGCGAGGCCAAGCTGCGGCACTGTACAGCGATCGTCGGGACGTACGTGCCGACCGAGAAGAATGCGGCCGCCGCCACTGTCTATGGTCAGTATGGATTCGTTCTCACAGAGCATGCCTCGGATCACTCAGTTTGGCATTACGACCTGGAAGCCAAGGAAATCATTCCTGCCAAGTTCATTCGTATCGTTCACCCGGAGGAGATTGGCAATGCCGTTTCATGATCAAATGGTCGAAGTATTTCGCGCGGTGTTCGACAATCCGGAGTTGACAGTTGAGGATCATATGACATCGGAACATATTCCCGCCTGGGATTCTGTCCGACACATCAATCTGGTGTTCCAAGTTGAGCAGAGATTCGGGATTCGCTTTACCACGGCAGAGCTTGCAAGGCTGCAATGTGTCGGTGACCTCAAGGATTGTGTGGCCAAGAAAATCCAAATTCCTTTTCCCTCTTAAGCACAAACATCTCATTCCATCGGCTCCCTCCTGACGCGAGTGCCTTGCCGAGCTGCCACGCCGCTCGGATCAGTACAGCCAGGCAGCGTGTCCAAGAAGAATTGGACTAAGCATCTCATGTCATCATCATCGTTTCGGTTGGTGGGCATTCTCACTCCCGTCTATAACGGCGGTAAGTACCTGGCTGAGTGTATTGAAAGCGTGCTCGCCCAGACGTACCCGCATTGGGAATACGACATCATCGATAACTGCAGTACTGATGACACCTTTCGGGTGGCAGAACGATATGCAAAGAAGGATCGTCGAATTCGTATCCATCTCAACGAACGACACGTTGGCCGCAATACAAACCATAATCTCGCGTTCGCAAAGCTGCCTGCCGAGGCTCACTACTGCAAGGTCGTTCACGCTGATGATTGGCTGTACCCTGAGTGCCTGAGCAAGATGGTGGCGGTTATGCAAGATAACAGCAGAGTAGGGATAGTTGGCGCCTATGCTCTGGCAAATGACAAAGTCGTTTCCGATGGGTTGGCGCATCCAGCCACGGTCACGAGCGGGCGAGAGATTGGTCGGCGGACATTGCTGGGGGGGCCTTACGTGTTTGGATCGCCAACATCGCTGCTCTTTCGTGCCGAGATTGTTCGCCGCAGCCCCCAGTTTTTTAACGAAGACAACCCGCATGCCGACAAAGAAGCTTGTTTTGAGGTGTTACGGAATTCGGACTTTGGATTTGTTCACCAAGTGCTTACTTTTATGCGCCTTCATTCCGGAGCAGCCTCGGTGGCAGCGGAGGCAAGCGGTACCTTTTGGCTCAGTGATCTGGAGATATTGCAAAAGTTTGGTCCAGACTATTTGTCCCCTCAGGAATTTCAGCAGACATTCGCTCAGCAGTGGAAGAAATATTACACATCCATGGCCAAAATGGTTCTGCTGAACCGTGTATCTGCGGTTTGGGCCTATCACGACGCAACACTTCGCCGACTTGGCTATAGTCTAAGCAAGCGGCATTTGGCGGTGGCGATACTGAAAGAGTGTATCCAGATCGGCTTGAACCCCGTGGGGGCGGTACGTCGCCTGATACGAGTCGTCGGCGCATCCTCCAATCGGCAGGTCCAAGGGGAAGACCTTACATTGTATCGACGTCGGGACGGCGCGACATGATGTGTGAAGCTCCTACAGGAGGGCAAAAGTGCGTCTTACTGCTGTCGTATTACTATCCTCCGGTAAACGCGACTGCCTGTGTGAGGACGGGACCCCTGGCAAAATATCTCGCTCGTTTGGGCTGGAAGGTGATTGTTCTTACACCTAACCCATCCATCTGGCGGGACGACGCAGTTGACGTATGGATGAAACGCGAGACGGCTTCCGATGGGGTGCTTTTACTGTACACAGACCATGCCTGGCGCGCGCTCTCACCAGGATTTCTGAAGTGTGAAGTCGAAGGCATGCGAGGGATCATGGGGAAAGTGTCACGTGGCGTGGCTCGCTACGCAGGCATTGATCGGGCAATGGGGTGGATTGCGCCTGCTACCCAGGCAGTCAATGCTACCGCGCTGGGGAGGGTAGACCTTGTCCTCGCCAGCGGCGAGCCATGGGCCTCATTCAATTTAGCCCAGAGACTCGCAGTACGGTTTAAGTGTCCCTATGTGCTGGATTATCACGATCTGCTCTCGGGTAATCCCTACGCCGCCCCAAGGTATCCAAGCCGGATCGTGCGACGTGAAGCTGAACTCGTGGCGAAAAGCAGTGCTGTTACCGTAGTTTCTGATGTTTGGGCCGAGGTGTTGAGGTCGCGATTCCGGACACCGGCGGTGCATGTTATTCCCAATGGATATGACCCAGATCTTGTGGATGCAATAGAACCGGAACGTTTTGCCCATCGCAGTATCGTGTATGCAGGAAGCTTTTATCCGCCGAAGTTGGTCATCACGCCAATCTTTGCCGCGCTCAAGCGCTGCCAGGCCGATCCTGTCGTGATAGGCCATACGTGGTACTTCCATTATTACGGAAGAGATGAGCAACACGTGAAGGCAGAAGCCAGAAGATTCGGAATTGAGCGTCGAGTAGTGGTCCATGGCATGGTGGATCGCGGGCGGGCCATGGCCGCAGCTAAGGGGGCGGATGCTTGCGTGGTCGTGACGTCCGTACTGCCATCATCCGATCCTGCGGACCGAGGCGTGTTGACTTCAAAGTTGTACGAAATTTTGGGGATGGGGACTCCCATCATGTTGGTGACACCGGAGCAATCTGAAGCTCACGTGCTATCACAGAACTTTTGCCACATTTCCAGATATTCCGGCGAGGATCTTTCCGGTATGGAACGCTACCTCACCAGGTTGATTACGCAAGGCGCACAAAGGGGTGAACCTGCCACCATCTACTCCTGGCCGACCCTCGCAAAAGCGATGGATGAGGTCCTCTCTGCATCCATCCGACAGGAGGTTGGCAATCCGCAGCCTGCCGCGTCGCGGTGCTGTGGGGGATCTACTGCCCCAGTGGCAACGAAATAATCGGCAGCCCTGAGCTACGGCTCTAGATAGTGGTAGAGGCATTCTGTTCTGAAATGCATCTAGGGGACTGAGATGCACATCCAATTGGTCATCGCATGTGTGGTATAGCCGGCATTGTCGGGATCCATGGATCCACCGACGTCGTGCGTCGAGTGCAGGGTATGATGGAGACTCTCGCTCGCCGAGGCCCTGACGGGAAAGGGGTGGAACGTTGGGATACTGCCGTGTTGGGGCATCGCCGTCTTGCCATCTTTGACCTGACCGGCTCGGGAGCGCAACCCATGCTAGATCCGGAGCGCTCCGTCGGGGTGGTATTTAACGGTGCGATCTACAACCACCGCGAGCTGAGAAAGGACCTTGAACAGTCCGGTTATCAGTTTCGAAGTCAGACGGATACGGAAGTGCTCTTGCATGGGTACCGGGAATGGGGCTTGGAAGGACTGGTTGCAAAACTAAGGGGGATGTTTGCGTTCGGGGTATGGGACGAAAAGCGGAAGCGGTTGTATCTTGTGCGGGATCGGCTTGGTGTGAAGCCGCTTGTTTTCGCAGTCAAGGATCGAGCGATCGCTTTCGCCTCTACGGCCCAGGCCCTTCAAGCAGCCGGTTTTGTCACGGAGCTCAATGATGTCGCGATTGCCGAATATTTGACCTTGGGTTTCGTTCCAGATTCGGCCGTAATATACAGGGGGGCGTTTAAGCTTCCAGCCGCTTCCATTCTTGAGTGGTCGGAGGGGGTCTTCAATATCCATAGTTATTGGAGGAGTCCAACTCCGTCGGCCATTGCACCAACTTCATTTGATGAGGCAGTTGAGCGAACAGAGCAACTGCTGTTAGGGGCGGTGGAATCTCGACTTGACGCAGACGTTCCAGTGGGGGTGTTGCTTAGCAGCGGAATCGATTCTGCACTTGTATGTTGGGCAACTGCTGCACTTGGACGAAGCATGACCGCATACACCGTCGCGACGCCAGGGGATATCTGGAATGAATCGGAGGGTGCAGCTGAGACGGCCCAAGCCCTCGGTCTTGATCACCAGATTGTCGAAGTCGCGGGAGGTGGTACGGAGGACCTCCTGCACTTGATCGCGGCCTATTCAGAGCCGTTTGCTTGCGCCTCCGCTTTGGGCATGTTGAGCGTGGCCCGGGCGATCACATCAAGCGCGAAGGTAATTCTGACCGGAGACGGTGGAGACGATGTATATCTCGGTTATCCTCGGCACCGGCATATGCTGTTGGCCCAGAACATGGCCCGCGCTATTCCAATTACTGTGAGAGCCGTCTGGGAGCGGCATCGTCCTTCTTTTGTCACTCCATCGGTGCTTCGCCGAGCCGCGTCTTTGATGGATTACGCGGTCGGAGGATTTCGTCCTCCGTCGTCCTGTGAAATGCAGCCCCGTCACAGTAGGCTTCCAGTGCTCGGTCATCGGCTGGTGGGAGTCCGATTGGAATCTTGCATGCTGCCTCATAAAAACAACCCGGCAATTTCCGGTCTATCGGATCTACTGCAGTATGAACAGCGAACATACTTCACTGGGGAGTATCTGACCAAGGTCGATGAGGGGTGCATGTATTATGGTTTGGAAGCACGTTCGCCCTTTCTAGATCATCAAGTGTGGGAGTTTGCGGGAGGCTTGCCATTCGACCTGCGGCTTCATCGATGGGAACTCAAGGCGGTACTACGTGAGCTTGCAAGGAGAAAGATAGGCCGAGCAGTTGCCGAACGAAAGAAACGTGGGTTTGGCATTCCTGTTCAGCGTTGGTTGGTGCGTCGGTGGGCCTCATTCGTAAGAGACCTTCTGGCCGACCCCCTGATAGCACGGTATGACCTGGTCAACCCTGACTGGATAAGGGAAGAATTAGGACTATCACTCGGCCTCGGTGCAGCCTCGCAGATCTTATGGCATGCCGTCGTGCTAGAGCTTTGGCTGCGACGGCACGTGCATACGACTCCCTCGCTGGCTTAGGACGACTCCTTCACGCTTGGGAAGACGTCGTACAGCGAACTGGCCAGACTGCCCCCTATGCCACGAGACATTGCCATGACAGCCGATGACATAAGAGAGTTGTCCACGGCAGGCCATACGGTGGAGCCAGCGGAGCTGTCGCGGCATCGAATGCTCTGGCGCGCGCCGTCCCAATTACTCCAATTTCTGTTTTATATGTTTGTGTTTTCGATCCCGTTGGAGATCATCTCCCAAAATCTCGGCGTCGGCAGTAATCAGTTCACCGTGACGAGGATGATCGGGGCGGCATTGATCCTTGCAGCCTTCGGTGAACACACGGTGTGCTTCCAAGATATTCCGAAGGCTTTTTGGTATGTAGCGATCTATCAGTGGGTGTATCTGTCGTTGGGTGTCTTGCAAGACGTCAATGATGCGGCTTCTTTCATCCCACGGATACTTACCCGATTCCAACTCATGCTCTTGCTCCTAATTGCCTATAATCTGCTCTTGGATCAGCAAACGGGAGAGCGTGCCTTACTTGTGTTGATCATTGGATGTGCCACCTTAGCGCTGCTGATGATACTCGGCGTGTCGGCAGTGAGAGACCTTGGAGAAGGGCGCGTCAGTATCGAGGGCGCCAATGCCAACGAGTTGGGTATGGTGCTCGGGTTGGGTCTGGTCGCGCTTGTAGGCTATGCCTTTCAAGGTCAAGGCTACTCGCTTGTCGTCAGGCTGGTGCTATGGAGTTCTCTTGGGGTTCTAACTCTCGCCGTGGTATCGACGGGATCACGAGGAGCCTTGGCGGCGTTGGTGGCTGGCCTGTTGACCTGGGGCCTATGCTTCGGCAGAGGAGGCTGGAGGTCGAAATTTTTAGTGTTCGCGACCGCCGTCCTGTGCATCGCGGCTTTAGTGTGGATGGTGTACTCGACCGACTCAGCCAGGAGTCGGTGGGAAAATACTATTCAGAAAGGTGATACCGCAGGACGGGAGAAAATCTTTACCGCGTCATGGGAGATGTTTTTGGACCGACCTGTCATCGGATGGGGTCCCGTCAGTTACGGTTATGAACTTGGATCGCGAACAGGGGTGGCCTACCGGGGTGCCCATAATCTTTATCTCTTCCTACTGATCGAGACCGGCCTCGTAGGCGCGGTTCCATTTTTTATCGCCTTGGGATTATGCCTCCAATCAGCTTGGCACAATCGTGGGGGAGCCTATGGAGTGTTGCCGCTCGCTTTGTTGGTGCTGATGCTGATCGCAAACCTGAGCGGGGATTGGCTCGATCGCAAATTGCTTTGGGTGACACTGGCGTATGCTTTGGCTAGCGGCGCCGGGAGCTCCCCGTGGAGGCCTCTCTCCTTCCGGAATCATTTGTCTGAAACGACATAAACGGTTTTGAAGTTTTGTATCGCTCACGTCCGAGCATTCGGCCGGATATAAAGGCCGAGGGTGATGCCTCTCCTTTCGGCCTTTTCTGTCATGAATCTTCTACTGGTCGTCCCTGCATTCCCGCATCCTGAATCTCCGCACACGGCGCCACAAAATGCTCGAACGGCCCGTGTACTTGAGCGGCTTGTCCATAGGCTTGTCGTCATTGCGCCAAGGCCCTATGTCCCTACCTGGCTTGCGCTCAGACCTCATTGGAAAAGCTATGCGGCTATCCCGTTTTTCCAGCAGGTGGGCAACACCCTTGTTTATCGGCCGGCCAACCTGGTCATTCCGAGGGTCTTTCCATCCTTTTGGTCGAATGAGATGGCCTCTGTGATGGCGTGGCCGCTTGCTCAGAAGCTTCACAAACAAATATCTTTTGATGCAATTCTTTCATTTGACCTATCCGAAGGCGGGGGAGTCGCCTGGAGACTCGCACGGGTTTTGGGGCTACCCGTAGCTGGGTGGGCTACAGGTGATGACATCCGTGGAGAGCAGACGACATTTCATGGACAGAAGGTGAAACAGGCACTGCGCAATCTGGATCTGGTCTATTACCAAACCCAGGAACTCATGGAGATCGGGGCGGGGCTCTTAGGATCTTCAAGCGAAATGCTCTGCCGCTCTGGACGGCACCAAGTCTTGTCTCGGGGGATTTCTGATTTCTCGGCGCCAGTCGGGTCTAAGTCAAGAGAAGCAATTCGGGCCGAGTTGGGGATTCTCGATAATGAGATGATGGTGTTGTATGTGGGAAGAGTGGTCTTTGAAAAGGGACTATTGGGACTAATTGAAGCGATGGGAAGGCAGGCGAAAAGCACGAAGCGGCTGAGACTGGTCTTGCTTGGATCTAATCCAGCTTTTGACCATACTGCCCGAGTAAGAGATCTTCTCCGGTGTTATCCGGAGTTGGTGGGTCGCGTCGCGCTTCTTGCGGCATGTGAACCTGGGCTTGTGTGGAGCTACCTGAACGGCGCTGACATCTTTGCATTCCCAAGTATGAAGGAGGGTATGCCGAATGCGCTTCTCGAAGCCATGCTTGCAGGTGTGCCCTGCGTGACATTCAATATTCCTGCGGTGCGTGATCTTGTGCAGCACGATCCTAAAGCGCTTGTAGCGATACCCCCGTTTGACTACGACGAATTCTGTAATGCGCTGAGCGCATTGTCTCAGAACCCCGAATTACGCAGAACGATGGGGGAACGGGGAAGAGAAGTGGTGAAGACTCATTTTAACATGACTCACAATATGCAGGCTGTACTCCAGAAGCTAGGACGATTAACGGATCTCCGAAAAGTAGTGCGTTAATCGCCCGCAAGCGTCACCACAAGCCATTACGAGGATCATTGTGTGCGGAATTGCCGGTTTATTAAGCATTGAGCGATATAGCAATCCCCATCTCATCCAGAAGATGACGACCCTGCTGCGTCACCGGGGCCCTGATGATGAGGGCTATCTCGCCTATGATGCACTTGTGGGTAATGGTGTGCCCAGGTTACTCGGAGGAGAGGAGTCCGTAGACCGTTCGGGGCCACAGCTTTTGGGGAGTTCGAGCCGTGCGAATGTTTATCTGGGGCACAGACGCCTTGCGATTCTCGATCTTTCCCCCGCTGGACACCAGCCGATGAGGTATGGGGATCTCTGGCTCGTTCATAACGGCGAGATTTACAACTATGTCGAACTGCGGTCCCAATTGAGCAGTGCTGGATATCGGTTTGTGAGTCAAACTGATACCGAAGTCATTCTTGCTGCTTATCACATGTGGGGAGAAGATTGTGTCAGACGCTTCAATGGGGACTGGGCATTCTGCATCTTGGATACTCGGGACAATACGTTGTTTCTGTCCCGCGATCGATTCGGCATCAAGCCGCTCTATTATTGGAAATCACCGACCGAACTAGCCTTTGCCTCTGAAATCAAGGCGCTCTTTGCTCTTCCATTCGTGCCGCGTGGGCTTAATGCGAGTCGAACCTTAGACTATCGCATGCTTTCGTGTCGCGATCATACGTCCGGAACTCTTTACGAGGACATTTACCAGTTGCGTCCAGGTCATTGCATGAAGATCGACCTCCGCACAGGCCTGGGGCGTACATATGAGTATTACAAGCCGCAGTGGTCCACAGAGCTCGGAGAATACCAGCATGGGAAGGCGGTTCAGTACGCGAATGATATTCGAGAACTGCTATTTGAGGCGGTGAAGATTAGGCTTAGGGCTGATGTACCGGTGGGGACATGTCTGTCAGGGGGACTCGACAGTTCCACCATTGTTGCCATCATGTCAAAGTTATTGAAGCAAAAGGAACCAGGCTCCCAGGTCCACACATTCACTGCCTCGTTTCCCGAGCTGTCGATTGATGAGACACGCTACGCAGAAATGGTGGTCTCGGCTACAGATTCATTGAGTCACCTGGTTTTCCCAAGCCGGGAGGGATACCAGGAAGCCTTACCGGACATTCTGTATCACCAGGATGAGCCATATGGAGGGTCGTCGATCTATTCTCAGTGGGCAGTTATGCAAGAAGCGTCCCGCCACGTCAAGGTCATCCTTGACGGTCAGGGAGGAGACGAAGTGTTCGCGGGCTATAACGAATATCGTGTATCGCTTCTGGCCGGCTTGTTTAAGACCGGGCGGCTCCCGCGATTGTTCGACGAAGTGTGCGAGATCGTGGGCCAGTCCACCGGCCTGTCAGACCTTCTACGGAAGACCCGAAGTTTCCCATTTTTTCTTCTCAACAAGGAATGGAAGGGAAGAGTCTACCAGTTGCGGTATCGTGGTCAAATGCGGATGGCCGGCCTCTCTGAAGAGCATGTCGCAGGGATACTTCCATTGCTGGACGGCAAGTTTTGTGCAAACCCGAATGAGCTTCTGTTCAACTACATTACTGCCTATACCTTACCGCGACTCCTCAACGGAGAGGACAGAAATAGTATGGCGCATTCCATTGAATCTCGAGTGCCATTCACCGACTTTCGTTTGGTCGATTACGTGTTCGCCATCCCCGCAAGCTATAAAATTCACAATGGATGGACAAAGTGGTTGCTTAGGCTCGCGATCAAGGATCTTCTTCCTCAAGACATTGTTTGGAGGAGAGACAAAGTGGGTTTTGCAACCCCACGGTGGATGTCCAAGGAGGGGGAGTGGGAGGCATGGGCTCGCCAAACCTTTTCCCCGTTTGAGTCCTCATTGGCGATCTGCGCACACCCCAAAGGGTAAGTCGGATACGGCCTCATCGCGGCATGCTCGTCCGAGGGACGGTCGTGTCATTCATTTCTTCCATTCTAGGTATTGCATGATACAGGTGAAACACATGACCGGCTCACGCAGACTCATCGTGAACGCTGATGGATTTGGATTTGGACCCGGTGCCACCCAGGGGATATTGGATGCCATCCGCGAGGGGGGGTTCATCTCAAGTGTGAGCGTCAATGCCAATTTCCCAGACGCAGAGCGAGTTCTTGAATTGGCAAAGGAGTTTCCTCACATAAGCATCGGTGTCCACCTGAATCCGCTGGCCGGCAAGCCCTGTCTTCCTGCGCATCTGGTTCGCACCTTGGTGGATGATGGCGGAAATTTTCACAACGAGCGGTTCCCGGATCTGCTGCGAAAAGCAAAAATTTCCAAGGTCGAACTGGAGGCAGAATTAGATGCACAAATAGGCCTCGTGCATGGATTGATCGGTGCGCGACTGACACATCTGGATTCTCAAGAAAATTTACACCTGGATTATTGGGACGTTTTCCTACGGCTGGCAGAAAAATGGAAGATTCGACAGATGAGAAATAATGCCTCACTGATTTGCCTCGAATCACCAAACCCGATCCGATCACGTCTCACCGCATACGTGACGAAACCGCATGTGTGGGTAATGCATCAATACCGTAAGCTACAGATGGGAAAAGCTCGGTCTGCTGGTATGCGCATGGCGGACCGTCTCATCACGGTCGGCTATGCCGGTCTTGGCGGAAAATCCAACTGCCAAACATGGGAACACGTCTTGGATAATCTGCCACCAGGAACCTATGAGATCTATTGTCACCCAGCATATCCGGACCAAACGCTCCGGCGATGGGCTTGGTACTGTGACGCTCGAGCTTCTGAGCTCGCGCTCTTGCGGAATACGGAATTGCGGCAGCGCGCTCAATCACTCGGGATCGAGTTAATCGGATTTGCTCAGGTTTAGCGGCCGAGAGGGGTACGGATGATACGCCAGTGGAAGATGGCTCTGTACTGGAAGCTACCGGTATTTCTTCAAGAGGCTGGATTGTCCATCTATGCCCGCAAACTAGAGAAGATTTATTACGGCACTGGGTATGAGGAGTATCGGCAATGGCTGCGAACATGGAAAACGTGGTCGCATGCGGAAATCGTCTCGCATCAAAACCACCGGTTGAGGGAGATCGTGCAATTGGCTGGCATGCACGTGCCTTACTATCGGGAGAAATGGAAAACGGCATTTTGGCGCAATGTGCATTCCGCGTCAGACTTGTCGCTACTCCCACGATTGGACAAACAGGAATTGCGTCGACATGAAGGTGCTTTCCTGGTCGAGGGTCTTGATCCAAAGTCTTTGTGGGTGGAGAAGACCAGCGGTAGTACCGGAACGTCGCTTCGAGTGTACTGGCCCATGACCATGGTTCCGAAGTGGTGGGCTATGACAGAGAGCACTGTTAGAAATGTTGCCGAAGTCGGGCAGGATGTTCCCCGTGCCATGATGGGAGGTCGCCCCATTGTTCCAGGCGCGAGTCTATCCGGACCATACTGGAGATATAACAGGCATTGGAGGCAACTCTATCTCTCCAGTTATCATGTTTCGAGACGAACTGCCCCTGAGTATGCAGAAGCGATTCGCACCTATGGTTCGGAGTGGATCACCGGATACCCTTCGGCGATCGCTGCACTTGCCGAGGGAGCGCTGGATGCGAACGTGGCGCCGATCAAGCTAACAAGTGCAATTGTGAGCGGAGATACATTAACCGCGAGTATGCGCACTAGTATCGAGCAGTTTTTTCAGTGCAAATGTTTTGATAGTTATGGGCAGTGCGAAGGTGTCTGTGTAGCCATGGAATGTGCGTGGGGACGGATGCATGTCGTTTCGTCGGTGGGAATCATAGAGATACTTCGTGATGATGGTTCACCTTGCTTGCCCGGTGAAATCGGCGAGATGGTGGCAACCGGCCTGATGAACGATGCCATGCCATTGGTACGGTATCGCCTGGGTGACATGGCGGCTTGGAGCAAGGACACTGGGTGCCTCTGTGGCAGTCCGGAGCCGATCATCGAGAGCATTGAGGGCCGCATGGACGATTATCTGATTACCGAGGATGGTCGGCAAATTGGCCGACTGTCTACCGCGACTAAGCGAAGTCCCTCCATTCACTCGGCTCAGATTGTCCAAGATCGCCCAGGGCATGCCTATCTCCTCGTGCGGCCTTCCGAGGGGTACCAGACGAAGGATGCCGAAATGGTACGAGAGGACATCCTCGAGCGAATCGGAGACTTCCATATTGATATAGTGGAGGTGTCCGAGATCCCGAGAACAGCTCAAGGAAAGACTAGGCTCGTCGTACGATTATGTGAAAAACCGGAGGTGGCGGAGCGGTACGCTCTGCTGCTTCGAGGGGCGGCTTCGTGAACAGCAAAACCTCGGGGCCAGCTCCATTGAATGGCATTCACGTTCTTATCCTCACATCTGGTCACGATGTGACGGACCATCGGATCTATCACAAACAGGCCAAGACTCTCTCGCAACTTGGCGCGGCTGTGACGATCGTTGGAAAAACTGAGCGGGGAAGCCCAACCGACATCCAGATCCTCCCTGTCGATGCTGCTTCATCCCGGTTGACTCGATTTCTCCTGATGCCCTGGATGTGTCTCTGGAAGGCACGCTGGCAACAGGCAGACATTATTCATGTGCATGACGCCGAAATGTTGCTCATAGTCATACCGGCTAAGCTGTGGTGGTGGGGCAGCAAATTTGTTTACGACGTGCACGAAGATTTTTCCTCGCTGTTGTTGATACGAGACTGGCTCCCTCAGAAAGTACGGCCGATGGTGAAGGCTGCTGTGCAATTGATAGAAAAAGCGCTGGCGTCCTGCGCTGATGCAATCGTAGGGGTGACGGCACCCTTGGCAAAGAAATTCACCAATGTCGACAAGGTGACCGTATACAATTTTCCGTCAGCGCAGTTTTTTGCAGGGGCTAGTCTGGTGGTGGTTCCAGCGAGGGAACGCAAGTTTGACTTGGTGCACGTCGGAACATTGACGAGGCAGCGTGCACTGTTTTTGGCCGACACAATCCGCTCATTTCATGCGATGCGTCGAGACGCACGCTCCTTGATCGTCGGGTTGACTCCCGAACATCGCGCACTGATGGAGACGCGGGTTCCGGAGAATTGTATGTTACTGGAGAAAGTGCAGCATCATGCGATTCCGTCACTCGTCGGTGACTGCAAAGTCGGGATTGACGTACACCCGTGGCTAGGCCCGCACTTAAAGGTCGCTCTTCCTGTCAAGGTGTGCGAATACATGGCCTGTGGGTGCGCAGTAGTTTCTTCAGGTATGCCAGTATTGGACGAAATCCTTGCTGGGCCTGAGACCGAGTCTCTTGAGCGATCCATCAAGATTTTGCGAAGTGTCGATCCTACGGAATATGCGCGCGAAGTTCTGGCGTTGGTCGAGTCTATTGATCAGGGCGCCGATCCGGGGGGGCGGCTACTTCAATTTGCCCAGGCGCATATGAATTGGAATACCGAGGCCGACAAATTGTCTTCATTGTATCTCCGTCTGACGGGACGTTCATGCGCTATGTGATCATCAATGCCGACGGCTACGGGTTTACAGCCGGTGTGACCGACGCCATCGAGGAATGCATCTCGTTCGGTACGGTCCGGAGTCTCTCGGCTAACGTAAATTTCGATCATGCAAACCGTCTCCCTGGGTTGGTGAAAAACTACCCAGATCTGGCTGTAGGTTGCCATGTGAATCCGGTGGTTGGGCGCCCGATTTTGCCTCCAGACAAGGTGCCGACTCTCCTGAATGATGCAGGAGAGTTTCTCTACGAAGGCTTTTCCCGAAGATTTCTGGCCGGCCATATCAATAAGTCGGAACTTCGTGCAGAAATGGTCGCACAGATTGAGAAAACAAGAGATTTTGCGGGGCGGGCTTTTTCGCACATCGATTTTCATATGGGACTCCACCGTCTTCCAGGCCTTTATGAACAGTTTCTCGAGGTAGTGGAAAGCAGCTCCGTTCGCAGGATGAGAACCCACCGCTACCTTGTCGGAATGGAGAGCCGCTATCCCCGCTTCACTCATGCGGTGCACATGTTTAAGAGCCCCACGAGGGTTCCGAAGTTTGCTTGGAATCTTTGGTTGAGGAGGAGCGCGCTGGCTCGAGGGTTTGCCATGCCGGATCGTCGTGTGGAGATTACCGACATGGGCTCAAAAATAGAGCATCTTTCAGTGGAGTCGTATCTCAGGATGTTGAGAAATCTTCCACTCGGGATCAGTGAGTTCGTAGCACACCCTGGGTACGTGGATGATGAATTGCGGCGGTGGTCGAGCTATCTGGAGCACCGTGTAACTGAGCGGAAAATTTTGCTCAGCCCAGAATTTCGCGAAGCCTTGTACACCTTAAGCCCTCGACTGACCACCTATCGCGATATTCCGGTTGGATAAAGAGGTGAGGGGCAGGGCAAGAATTCGTGCGGGGCGAGCGAGCGTCCATGTGCACAAGTGATCAGGTTGTAGGAGAGAGGGTACAGCTCATATCGCAACGACGGCCGGTTTCATGAAAGTCTTATTGTAAAGAAGGTTTATTGAGCAAGTTTCGCATGGCATGATCGTTGCATTTCTTCCCGGATTAATGTATCAACCACTGATGACGTTTGGACATGTCTCAATGGTAATCCAGTAACGGGAGGATACCCAATGTCTCTAAGTCGTCGGCAATTCATTATCGGTGCGGCTGGGGCCGGTTTGGTTCTACTCGCTCAACCTGTTTCGCGTTATATACCCGCGTGGGGAACATCTCTTGCCCTGGGTGCCGGCATTAAGTATGTGTCCAATCGCACTTCCCCGGGTGGTAATGGGACGCTGGGTAACCCATTTCAAGTCAGTGAGATCTGGCGCAATGCTCTTCCCGGAGATGAATTCGTTTTCCTCAATGGAATCTACAAAGGCGCCACATCCATGTTGGATGTGGCATATGGGGCAGGAGAGGGTGTATCGGGAACCGCGAGTGCATGGATCACGCTGCGTGCCGAAACTGAGGGACAGGTTACCTTCGATGCTCAATGGATGTATGCTCCGATTCGCCTTGCTGCCAACCAGTTTATTACGGTGCAAGGGTTCAATGCTTGTAATAGTGCTGAAGGTGCAGTGGTGAGCGCTACGGCCTTTTCAAGTGGGACCAATCGGCCGTGTCAGTGGATCCAATTCAAGCGAATTTGTGCGTGGGATGCTCCTACGACCACAAATCATCATGTATTCTCCATCAATGGGGGCACCAATATCCTTATGGAGGACTGCGCTGGCTGGGGTGCTGGACGAAAGATTTTTGAAGTGTTCAACGGTGGTAGTGGGACAGGTGGCGGTTTTGGCGGTGGGGGAGCAACGCTCCGCCGGTGTTGGGGTGAGTGGAATAAGTTTGGAACAACCGCCTTTGGCCCTCAGCATACGTTTTCCATAAGTTATTGGTATACGAATGTCATTGCGGAGAATTTGATCGGAACCTGGAACACCGAGAGCGGATACAGTCCTAACAATCCGTATGACATCTTTGGGCACGATGGGACCGCCTCCCCGCGCTATGTGAAACTGCTGGGAAGCATAGCCTATTTGCGTCAGGCTCAGCGATGTGAGGCGGGAATGATGGTATTCTTCCCGGGATATTTAGGGGATGTCGAAGTGCGGGACACAGTCGCCTGCATTGAGTCGGGGACAGCCCATCGCAGCATCAAGCCGTTCTTGGCTGGGGCCCCCACCTATTCTGGTACTAACGCAATGCTTGATTGCTCTTCTGCAAACAATGGAACACTTTCCTCTATTGCGACTGGATGGGTGACAACAAATTTCGCGGAAAGTTCCATTCCTGGTTCCGCTGCCACCAACATGAAACGGTATGAAAGTGGTGTCAAAACCGCTCAGTCACTATTTCCCTGGCCGATGAATCAGCGAATCATAGATGGGAGAAGGCAGTCCGGCCGAACGGCTGTGGATGTCACTGCGACCATCCAGGAATTGGCAGGTTCTGGATCTGCCGATACGACTCCTCCTGTACGGCCGACCATTCTCTCCGTGACTTGAGCATTCATCCAATAAGCTGTCGGGGCAGATTGAGCATGGGGCGCCCCGTTAATTCGACGACACCAGGGGATCCCCATTCCCCTGGTTGCCTCCCGTGCAAAAGGCACTTTTCGGGTGTGGTAGATGTTGCGGTGGGGGGGCTCCCCTCTGAGACGGTTTTTAGCCACAGTAGAAGGCTTCTACGGCGGCCTAGGTGTCTGGGTGAGCTGTGCGGGCAGTGGGGATTGTTATCCATCCGCCAGGAACTCAATCATGAATTGTGCCTCGGCGAGCGAGGCGAAGTGGTCCCATTCAGGCACTCATTACGAAGCTGCTTTCGTTAAACGATTCGCTAAAAGAATTCTACATGGGCAGGCTGGGGCGTAGGAAGTTGGGCCGGACGCCTCGCTGACAGATCCAGTCTTCGATCGCTCGTGATTAGAAGGCGGTCTCATAGTCGACGGTGAAGAACCGTGGACTCGTCGCCTCTCCTAGTGTGCGATCAGGGAACTGGCCTACCATCTCCCCGGACATTCGCCCCAGTGCCTCTTTGACCAGACTAGAGCGACTCCAGTGATCGTGGGCCATTCATGCGCACAGTCCATACTCCAACGCTTGGGAGATCTGGTGGAATTAGGGCGCGGCCACGATGCAGCGCAATATGCTTGATTCCGCAGTAACACCCAAATCCTCACGTAGCCGAACAGAGGTTGAGCATGTCTATGTAGCGATACGTACTCGAAGGGTAGTTTAATCATCCGGTTGACTGCGGCAATACCAGGCGATTGGTTCTCGAAGAGATACGAGCCGAACATTTTTGTAAGGTCTTCGGCAGCATGTGCTTCTCGAGGAAGAGAGTGTCCACGATTCGTTTCGACTGGCACTTCTTTTCTTCCAACTGCCACTGCCGGTGAATTTCGCTCAGGCCCAGATGCGCATAAGGCTTTCTCTGCTCATAAAATAGTTTCGTGGCGATGCCGAGTTGGCAACCAAGGCTCGCAACCGAGGCCGACTCTCGGCTTGGCCGATTGCATAGACGATCTGTTCTTCGGAGAAACGCGACCCCTTCATCGTCCACTGTCTTCGTCGAGGACCGCCCCGAAACTCCTATTCTAACCTCGTTAGAAAATGTCGTCGTTTTTCTGGCAGACGTCAGGCTCATTCGCGAATTCATCAGCAGACTTGTACTGAATTTCCGCTACCGATACACAGATGGCCGGAAGTACCATGACTCAGTTCGAAGTTCCAGTTGTTTCCATTGTGATGCCGTGCCGAAATGAACGCCGGTACATCCAAATGGCTGTAGAGTCTTTGCTCAGACAAGACTTTACAACTGGCGCACTTGAATTACTGGTAGTTGACGGGCTATCCCAAGACGGTACGCGGGACATTCTCAGTGCCATCGCCCACGCTGACAGTCGAGTGCGCATCATTGACAATCCGAAGCGAACCACCCCCTGCGCGTTGAATGCCGGTATCCTCGCTGCCAGAGGAGAGTATGTTGCCATTCTCGGAGCCCACTCAGAATATGCTACCGGCTACTTGCGAGCCTGCGTGGAGGTGCTTGAGCGGGATCTTGTGGTTGCCTGCGCGGGTGGGCCGATTAATAGCCGAGGGAAAAGCGACTTTGGTAGAGCCGTGGCAGCAGCAATGTCTCATCCTGTGGGTATTGGGAATGCCAGGCATCGACAGCCTCAGTACGAAGGCTATGCGGAGGGAGCATGTTATCCAGTCTTTAGGCGGGCTGTGTTTCAAGAGATTGGCATGTATGACGAAGCCCTGATCCGTAATCAGGATGACGAACTCAACTACCGATTGAACAAGGCAGGTTGGAAGGTGTTTCTCACATCGCGCGCCCAGTGCACATACTTTGTTCGAGACACAGCCAAAGCGCTCTTTCGACAATACTTTGAATATGGGTATTGGCGGGTGGCTGTACTCAAAAAGCATGGTAGGCCGGCTTCTTTGCGCCAGTTAGTGCCGGCCACGTTTCTGGGTGGTCTCATCTCTTCGTTTGCATTTGCGTGGCTTGGACCGGACTCGCTGCGTGTCGCAGCGCTTGCCCCAGCAATGTCGTATATGCTTCTGCTTCTGGGGGCTGGTGCGCTTCAGGGCCTAAAACAGGGGGGGAAAGTTGGTCTGCTGTTTCCACTTGCTGCCAGTATCATGCATTTTGCCTATGCCGCAGGTTTTGGGTGGGGAGCGATCAAGAACGCGCTGAAGCCCACTTCCCCTGTGTCGCCGTCTAATTCAGACGAGTTGCGGAATCTCCGCTGAATCCTCCCCCATCGTTTTAATACTGAGTGATCTGAGTTTGCTGCGATGACCGCGCGGGCTGGTCTAGTCGCGCGCAATTAAACACGTGTACCACCGGCTTAAACCAAGCCTGACGAGAGGAAGGTGACTGCTATGTTGAATACGATGACCATGAGTCAAGGCGCCACGGATGCCGTCGATTGTAAACAGCCAGCGGTTGTACTGCCGACCATAGCCGTAATTGGCTCAGGTTATTGGGGGAAGAATCTCGTGAGAAACTTTGCCAGCCTCGGCGCCCTGTCCGTGGTCTGCGACAGCCACACGGAGACGCTCCGTATGCTGGGCGAACAGTATCCGCAATGCCGTACGGTGACATCTTTCCAGGAGGTGCTGCAGGATCTTTCGATTCACGCCGTCGCGATCGCGACACCTGCCGAAACCCATGGGCACATGGTGCGCGAAGCCTTGCTGGCGGGCAAGGATGTGTTTGTGGAAAAGCCATTGTGTTTGTCGGCCGAGCAAGGGCGGGATTTGGTTGCTTTGGCGAAGGAGCGGGGGCGTATTCTCATGGTCGGCCATCTGCTATGGTATCACCCAGCCATTCTGAAATTAAAGCAGCTGATTGAGAGCGGAGAACTCGGTCGCATTCAGTACATCTATTCCAATCGGCTCAATCTTGGAAAGATTCGACGGGAGGAGAACATTCTCTGGAGTTTTGCTCCGCACGACATCTCGGTCATTCTGGGGTTGTTGGGGGAAATGCCTAATGCGGTACAAGCGCAGGGCGGTAACTATCTGCATGAGCAGATTGCGGACATCACGGTAACGCTCTTGTCCTTTCCAAGCGGGGTCAAGGCCCATATCTTCGTGTCGTGGCTCCATCCTTTTAAGGAGCAGAAGCTCATTATCGTCGGCGACCGGAAAATGGCGGTCTTTGATGATATGGAAAAGAGGGACAAACTTATCCTCTTTCCACACTCGATTCAGTGGAAGGGGCAAATTCCCATCGCCAATCGGGCTGACGCTCAGCCGGTGGAGTTGGATAGTTTAGAACCTCTTCGGGAAGAGTGCCGTCACTTTATGGAGGCTGTCCAACAGCGCCGTCGTCCGCGCACGGACGGTGAGGAAGGGCTTCGCGTCTTATCCGTGCTTCAGCAATGTCAACAAGCCTTGGAGGGCAAAAGCCGCGCCACCGCCGTGTTGCCTGCTGCGGTGCCTCCTGCAAAGAAGTATTTTATCCACGATTCCGCATTTATCGACGACGGCGTCGAAGTGGGTGACGAGACGAGCATTTGGCACGTCTCGCATGTGCTCAAGGGCTCGAAGATCGGCAAGTCCTGCAAAATCGGACAGAACGTCGTCATCGGGCCGAATGCCACGGTCGGGAACGGTGTGAAGATTCAAAATAACGTCTCAGTCTACGAAGGGGTCATCCTCGAAGATTCCGTCTTCTGTGGCCCATCAATGGTTTTCACCAATGTCTTCAACCCGCGAAGCGAAATCGCCCGCATGCATGAACTGAAGCCCACGCGCGTCAAGAAGGGGGCGACGCTGGGGGCCAACTGCACGATCGTTTGCGGAACCACGATCGGCCGGTATGCCTTTATTGGGGCCGGTGCCGTGGTCACTAAAGATGTTCCTGATTACGCTCTCGTAATGGGATCTCCGGCGAGAGTAGCCGGTTGGATGTGCGAGTGCGGCGTGAAGTTGGAGTGGACGGATGACAATGCCTCCTGCGGCTGTGGAAAACAATTCAAGAGAACTGCGGGAAGCATCACGCATGTGGCCGAATGAAGCCGACACCATGGGCTGGGTCAGTATCGTCAGTCGGTGAGCAGGTACTGGCTGTGCCGTGCCTTGTGTCCGCTGGAGGTAAGACTATGTTCCCGAGAGTTCAATGGCCGGACGGGAAAGAGTTCGCCTTCACGATCTTCGACGACCCGGATTTCGACACCGTGGAAAATTCGACTATCGTATATTCGTTCCTCGAACAGTTAGGCCTACGGACCACCAAGGCCGTTTGGCCGATTTGTGGGAACGGCAGGCCTAAGTTTGGGGGGGTCACTTGTGAAGACAAGGAGTATCTTCGCCTGGTTACGGATCTGCAGAAAAAAGGTTTTGAAATCGCTCTGCATAACGTGACGTATCACACCTCGTGCCGACAAGACACGGCTCGAGGGATGGACAAATTTTATGAGCTCTTTGGACACCATCCCTATTCAATGGCAAATCATTCAGGGTGCGACGAGAGCATCTACTGGGGAAACAGCCGTCTATCTGGTGCTCAGAGGATACTCTATAACCTCCTGCATTTTGGCCGTGGGAGTATGCATCATCATGGACACATCGAAACCAGTCCGCTGTTTTGGGGGGACCTTTGCCGTGATCGTGTGAAGTATGTCAGAAACTTCACATACGGTGAGATCAACACTCTTCAGAAGTGCCCCTACATGCCTTATAACGACCCAGATCGTCCATACGTAAATAATTGGTTCGCTGCTTCGGAAGGACGGGACATTCGATCCTTTCAGGCTCTGCTCAGCGAGTCGAACCAGGACAAGCTCCTGAGGGAGGGGGGCGCATGCATTATGTATACGCACTTGGCCTCAGGGTTTGTCGAGAAGGGGAATTTGAATCCAGAGTTTAAGCGACTACTGCGTCGATTGAGCCTACTTAATGGATGGTTCGTTCCGGTGACTGAGCTGCTCGATTATTTAGTGGCTCAAAAGGGACTTTGCACCATCTCGCGAGGGCAGAGAGGGGCGTTAGAGCGAAGCTGGCTCTGGCACAAAGTGGTACATACCCGTGGTCGAAGTTGATCCGCGCGACGGCCGTGAGTTGACGCAATCCGGTGTGACCGTGGTGAGGCGAATGGAAGAAAACGCTCAGCCAAATGACTCCATGGCGTTGACCTACACTTGTGTCATGTTGACGCCGAGCGATTGGCCCGGCGAGTCAATCGAATTGAGCGAGTGTACGGTCTATAAGACCAGCGCCTGGCTGACTTTTCTCGCCAAGACACAAGGTGGACGTCCTGTGCGGGCAGCATTGATGGATGGATCGAAGACGGTGGGGTATTTTACGGGAGTGCTGGTACACAAATTCGGGATGAAGATTCTTGGAGGCCCATTCCCCGGTTGGACTACCGACTACATGGGATTAACGTTGCGTGTTGGAACTGACCGTCGGCAAGCCATACGCGCTGTGATGGACTTGGCGTTTCGAGAGTTGGGATGCGTTCATATAGAGGTGATGGACCGGCATACGACTGAAGCTGACCTTCAAGGGCTTGGATGTCAATACCGGCTCTACCGCACGTTCGAAGTGGATCTTGCAATTCCCCTAGAAGAAATCTTTGCATCGATGAGCAGCGCCTGTCGTCGGTGTATCCGAAAAGCCGAGAAGGAGGGAGTCATTGTTGAACATGCCGATCCCAACACATTTGCCGAAGAGTATTACGCGCAGCTTAAGGATGTGTTTGCAAAGCAGCGCTTAGTGCCTCCCTACCAAATTGGTCGCGTGGAGGAACTCATCCGTCAGCTATATCCCACGGGGCAGTTACTGTTACTCAGGGCGCGTGATTGTCAGGGGCGCAGTGTGGCCACAGGAATTTTTCCTCACCTGAATGGAACCATGTACTTTTGGGGCGGTGCAAGTTGGAGAGAGCATCAATCTTGTCGACCCAACGAGGCATTGCAATGGTTTGCAATGCAGTGGGCGAAGGAAATCGGAGTGCGAGCCTATGATATGGGGGGAGGCGGGGAATATAAGAGGAAATACGGGGGGGTAGAGATCCTTGTGCCCTGGTTCAGAAAGTCGAAATACTCCTGGCTCGGGCATCTGCGGGTGGTGGCTCAGAGAAGTCATCTCTTATATCAACAATGTCTTGGGCAGATGAAGCATTTTCATGTTCGGAGGGAGCCGTCTTCAGCATGAATTATCATGAGCAGCATGTCATAAGGTAGTTCGTGGAGTTGAAGAAATGGAGGATACTATGAATGTTCCACTTTTGGATTTGAAAGCACAGCATGAGCCGATTCGCAAAGACCTACTTGCTGCTATGGAGCGGGTACTGGCTCAGAATAATTTTATCCTCGGACAGGACGTGAAGGCGTTGGAAAGTCAGGTGGCCGCCTATTCCCAGACTCGATTTGGCGTCGGTGTCTCTTCTGGAACCGATGCTTTGCTGGCCGCATTGATGGCTCTGGATGTCAAGGCAGGAGACGAAGTCATCACCACGCCGTTGTCATTTTTTGCCACAGTCGGGGCCATTGTACGGCTCGGCGCGACGCCGGTGTTCGTGGACATCGATCCCGTCACCTATAACATCGATGCCAATCGCATTGAGGCAGCGGTGACGCCTCGCACCAAGGCAATCATTCCGGTTCACCTGTATGGTCAATGCGCCGATATGACCCCTATTCTCGAGATTGCGGCGAAACACGGGCTGGCGGTCGTGGAGGATGCGGCACAGGCCATCGGATCCGAGTATCGTGACGGTCGACGAGCCGGCAGCATGGGGACAATGGGTTGTTTTTCCTTCTTCCCCAGCAAAAACCTCGGTGGACTGGGCGATGGTGGCATGGTCGTTACGAACGATGAAACACTGGCTGAATGGCTGCAAGTACTGCGTGTTCAGGGTGGTAAACCAAAGTACTATCATCGCGTCATCGGCGGAAACTTCCGGCTCGACACGCTGCAAGCCGCGGTACTCAGCGTCAAGCTGCCATATCTGGATCGTTGGACAAAACTGCGGCAGCAACATGCGGAGCTCTATGAATCACTGTTCCGGCAATCAGGAGTGGAGGCCACGTTCGGGGTTCGCTTGCCACACGCGGCTTACAAACAAAATGGCGTCGCCCACTATCATATTTACAATCAGTTTGTGATCGCAGTTCCCAAGAGAGATGCCCTACGCGACTACCTCAAAGAGAAGGGCGTCGGCACTGAAATTTACTATCCGGTTCCCTTGCATCTCCAGGAATGCCTCGTCTCATTGGGGCATCGAGCTGGAGACTTCCCGGAAGCGGAGCGAGCCTGTCGGGATTTGGTTGCCTTGCCGATTTATCCTGAGCTCAATGAAGATCAGCAGCACTACGTGGCACAAACTGTCTTGGAAGGATTAGCCGGCTAGCTTTACAAACGTGTATAAGTATTTATTACGATACAGTCGAAATCTGTAAAATCGGCCAATATGAGAACCGAAGCAGGCGAGTGAGCCGACGACGACCTTGTACAGCATGGCAAGAATGGTTGCATTGCGGTTTGGGAGCGGACACGAAGCAGGAACAGCAAAGCCCTAGTCAAGGATCTCTGGACAGGCCCTTCTATCTGGAGATGATGAGTCAGTTGACCCAAGCCCTCCGAGGCTGTTTGCACCCTGTTGTTCGCCATGATATGGAGACTATGACCAGTCGACGAGAATTGATCAGGGCCAGGCTCGCTATCCTGACGCTGGCGGCGGAATTAAAGAATGTCGTCAAGGCATGCAAGTTGGCTGGGGTTAGCCGGTCACATTTTTATGCCATGAAGAAGGCCTATGAGGCGCACGGTCATGAAGGGCTGGCACCGCGTGTCCGTCGAAAGCCCACTATGCCGAATCGCACTCCTGCTGCAGTGGAAAAGCTTATCCTCTCGAAAACACGAGATAATCCGACCGTAAGTTACATTCGGCTCGCCGGACAGATTCGGCTTGACGGGATCTCCGTAACACCAGGTATGGTTCGCTATGTCTGGCAACGCGAAGGACTTTCCACCCGACCGGCTCGTATCCAATGGGTGAAGAAGAATAGTCGGCAAGGCCGTGCGTCCAGCCAGGCGGAGGGTGTTCCGGTCAACAAACCCGCCGATCATTCTCCAGTAGCGACGGGGTCGATTTCTGCTTCAGTAGGCTGAGGTTCGTGTCTGATTTGGGTGGGCCTTCTGGTCGTGTGTATGGAGTACTTCAACTAAGTAGTTGACCTGTAAATTGTCTTGACGTCAGCACGCCAAAGCGAGAAAATGCGCCACGCTCAATCGGATCCACGAACGCCCATGGCAATTAAATCGGGGAAAAGAATTGCGGACATCATGCCGATGAGACGTTCGGTGGTAGACAACGTTTCTGGGCGTTTACAGTCATTATCCTAATGAAAGGGGGTATGAATGGTTATGGGACACATGGGAGATTGGTACAACATCATTGTCGGTATCATCAGCGGATGGAATCCGACCACGGGAACCGGTGGCAGCGTCCCCGGTCCGGAAACCCTGCTGGCCTTTGGCCTAGGCTTTGCGGCCTTTGTCGTCTGGCGGGCGAGGCGGGTGGAAGAGTAGCGGTTTCGTTTAGGAGCGGAGCCACTCGTGCGAAGCTTTGCGCGAGTGGCTACCGTCTCTCTGTTCGTCTTGTAACTCCCGGTCTCTGAGCGCCTCGCTCCAGCAACCTTCCTCGACGATTCCGACTGTACAGGAAACCAGACTTCGCACGATCTGATGCGAGCAAGCGCCTGATCTACATTGCAAGCGGGATGGCAGGCAAAGGCTCTCTCTTTGAGAGCCGATTATTCGCCACTATCCTCGGCGTATAGCTATGAAACCAGTGGATCGAATGTTGCCCGGTTCGGCCTCGACTGCGGCCGCTGTCGGGGGTGAATTGCAGACGACGAGTATGATCTTCTTGTCGGCTGCGCTCTGTATTGCGGTTATCTTTTGGCCGACCATTCAGTCCATGGTTGACGTATGGGGTAGTTCACGAACCTTCGCTCACGGATTTCTGGTCTTGCCGGTTGTGGGGTATCTTGTCTGGTCGTTCCGTCACGAGGTTCTCTCACTGATGCCTGCTCCCAGTGCCATGGGAGTCTTGGCGCTCTTGGTGATGGCGACTGTCTGGGCCGGAGCACGACTGGCAAATGTGCTGTGGCTTCAGCAGGCAGCCGTTGTGGCATTCCTCCCTGGTCTCGTTTGGACCATCTTTGGAACGGAGATTGTCAGAAGGCTCGCCTGGCCACTCGGGTTCCTCGTGTTTCTTCTTCCCGTCGGCACGTCCCTCGAACCCTGGCTTCAAGACATTACCGCATGGCTTATTCTCCGCGGACTGGATCTGTCGGGTATCTCCTATGTCTATCAAGGCCGCTTCATCACGGTTGGCCCGGCCGTCTGGGAAGTCGCACCTGATTGTGGAGGGTTGCGCTATTTGCTTCCGGGACTTTCCCTCGCCTATGCCTTTGCCGTGTTGACCTATCGGGAGCCGGCTCGACGCCTTCTCTTTCTGGCCTTTTGTGCCGGTGCACTGATGATCGCCAACGGTATCCGCGCCTATGGGATCATCGTCGGGAATCACGTCGGTATCGCAAGTGGCGCCGACCATCGTCTGTTCAGTTATACGATCTACGGTTTGACTATGCCCTGTCTGTTCTGGTTCGGCCTCAAGTGGAAGCAGCGGCCTGACGCCGCCACGGGAATTCTCCCTGAAGCTTCCGACCGATTTGATGCTCGCACGGCCATGTTCGCCTCCGTGATCGGGGTTGGCGGGTTGTTCCTCGCACGTCTGTCGGTGTGGTTTCTTTCCGGGTCCTTCTGATTCATCACTCGTCACATTCGTAGCATCTACCTCCCGGGAGCAAGAGTCGGTTGTGTCCCTGGTAGGCCTCTGGGTTCTGCGTTCGCTCTATATGGCTTTGCGTTGTTTGAGAGGAATGTACTATGGCCGCTTATCTTCCGTTTCATGTTCCGGAAATTGACGATGAGGATATCGAAGCCGTCGTAAACGTCATGCGGTCCGGCTGGCTCACCACCGGCGCCAAAGCGAGGCAGTTCGAACAGGAGTTTGCGGCCAAGGTGGGCGCGCGTTACGCGGTCGCGTTGAATTCCTGTACGGCAGCCCTGCATTTAGCGCTGGAGGCTATCGGGCTTGGCGAAGGGGACGAAGTGCTCGTGCCGACCATGACGTTCGCCGCTACGGCCGAAGTCGTCACGTATTTCAAAGCTAAGCCGGTGCTTATCGATTGTCTCCCGACAACTTTGAACATGAATCCGGATTTGATTGAGCGGGCCATCACCCCTAGAACCAAAGCGGTAATCCCAGTGCACTTCGCGGGGCAGCCTTGCGATATGACCAAAATTCTTGAGATTGCCCGTCGCCACAATCTGCGCGTGATTGAGGATGCGGCTCATGCATTTCCTGCTTCGTATAAAGGCAAGGCGATCGGGAGTATTGGAGATTATACCTGCTTCTCTTTCTACGCCACGAAAAATATCACGACGGGCGAAGGCGGGATGGTTACGACCGACGACCCGGAATGCGCCGATCGCATGCGGCGAATGAGTCTCCACGGACTGAGCCGTGACGCCTGGAAGCGTTACACCAATCAAGGATCCTGGTATTACGAA